>CALHCP010000046.1 GCA_937936705.1 uncultured cyanobacterium
GTGACGGAGCGAGCGATTCCCACGCCGGTTACCGACCGATATATTTTGTATTTTTTTATGAATCAACCTGACCCCAACAGCGAATCTAAACTGCGCCGTTTAGAAGCGGAAATTAATCATAGTCATTCCCGCCCCCAATCCTCGACATCCCATCCGCAACCCCAACCGATCACCATCGAAGAAATTCGCCGCAATTTCGGCGTACCGTTTTATCTTTTAGCGATTCCTTGGGGGCAACAAATTATTGACCAAATCATTTTCCGGGGGCGTTGGAATATCGCAATTATACCTCGGCAGATGCGCGGGTTCTCAGGCATTTTTTTCTCTGCCTTTTCTCATGCCAATTTTGCTCATTTAATCGCCAATAGTATCCCTTTTATCATTTTTAGTTGGTTGATCCTCATCCAAAGTCGCCGCCGCTATTGGCTCACCCTGTTGGTCGGCTGGTTAGGGGGTGGGCTGTTGTGTTGGTTACTGGGGCCGCAACCGGTGCATGGTTTGAGTGGCGTGGTTTATACCTTATTCGGTTATTTACTGTGGATTGGGTGGCAAGAGAAACAATTTGTGTCGCTCCTGATTTCTGTAGTGGTCTTGGTCAATTATGGGGGATTGATTTGGGGGGTATTACCGCAGGAACCACGGGTGGCTTGGTGGGGACATTTAATCGGGTTTATTCTGGGGATCGCCACCGCTTACTATCTGGGCAAAAATTCGGGTCACTCAAGCGAGTAAGGGATGAATTTTGCCGACCGATTACAGCAGCGTTGGAGCAAGCTCATAACACCTATCATTGGGCAAATCCCGGCTCAAGGGTATTGGGCATCGGGTTGGGATTATTACCACTACTATCAACATGAAAACTTGCCGGGATTAGACTACTATCCCTACTGGTCAACCTATCAGGAAACCTATCCGGTTCCCCGTTCCATTTATGCCCAGCCTCACGGGGCCTTTCGCTGGACGACCATCACCATGCCCGAAAGTTATTGGTTAACTGTGCCCCAGGGCACCGTATTAAGTGGTCGCCAATCGGTCGGGAGTGTGATTGCCCACGATGGCAAGGTCATTCACGACACCTCGCGGCAATGGGCTAATCCTCCGGAAAAAAATCAGGCTTGCCATGACAAATTTCCCAGAAAAATTAATATCAAAGATACCCTCGCTGTGGTAGCCATTGGCGGCGGCGGCATGAATTATTACCATTGGCTAACCGAGGTTTTGCCCCGCATTTACTTATTAAAACATGGCGATATTTGGCAGAAGATTGACCGATTTTTCATTGACGAACCGAGTCAAAAAATCGCCATTACATTAGATATTTTAGGTATCCCTCTCTCCCAAAGAATCTACGCCCGCTTTGACCGAACCTTAGCCAGTCCGCTGGTGATTGCACCGCAATTTCTCCGGTCACAACCACGCTGGCGCGTTGATTTTCTCAGAACCACGTTTTTACCTTATCGAGATGTTCATTCTAGTAAGGTTAGTAAAATTTATATCAGTCGTTCGCAAGCGAGTCGTCGGCGCATCTTAAACGAAGCAGAGGTCTTAGATTATCTCAAACTACGCGGATATGTCCCCTTTTGTTTGGAGGATTTCAGTTTTCTGGAGCAGGTGAGTTTATTTTCCCAAGCTCAAATCATCATTGGGCTACACGGTGCCGGTTTAACCAATGTGGCTTGGTGTCCAGCGGGGGCGCGTTTGCTTGAGATATTTCCCAGTGAGTCTATCCCCAGTTATTATTGGGTATTGGCCAGTCAAGCCGGGGTCAATTATTATTATTTCTTATCCCTCAATCACCCACCCTTACCCCAGGATGATACGGTCATAGACCTCAAACAATTTCGCCAGGCTGTGGAACATTTAGAAGCCTAAATTATGAATCTTTATACGATGTTGATCCGCCCACTTTTATTTACCCTGGAGCCGGAATGGGCGCATCATACCTTGATGCAAACTCTCCGGCAAACTCGTGGCCGGCAATTTCAAGGGTTAAGAAACTTCCTGCATGAACAATTGAGCTATAATCATTTGGCCTTGCATCAACAAATTTGGGGGCTGCATTTTCGCAATCCTTTGGGGTTAGCCGCCGGTTTCGATAAGGATGGTTTGGCTTGGGATTGGTGGTCTGATTTAGGGTTTGGTTTTGCAGAATTGGGTACGGTCACGCCCCAGGCGCAACCGGGGAATCCTCCCCCCCGACTGTTTCGTTTACCCCCGGATGAGGGAATCATTAACCGGATGGGATTTAATAATCAAGGGGTCGCCCATTTACAACAGCAGTTGGCAAATAATTCGGGAGCAAAAAAACATCCTATCGGAATTAACTTAGGCAAGGGTAAAAATACACCATTAGAACAAGCATGGCAGGATTATTTATATGGGTTGCAACAGTTAAAAAATTACGGTGATTATTTCGTGGTTAATGTAAGTTCTCCGAATACGGCTCATCTCAGGGATTTACAAGCTGTAACTTTATTAACCCCAATTTTGGATGCCCTACAAAAGGAAAATCAAGGGGATAAACCCCTACTCATTAAAATCAGTCCCGACCTGGAAAATGAGGCGATTGTGGAAATGATTAGACTCACACAAAAATATGATTTGGCGGGAGTAATTGCGACCAATACGACCGTTACTCGTCCTGCCCTCAAAAGTCGTCATCGGCAGGAACCGGGGGGCTTGAGTGGCCGACCCTTACAGCGGCGTTCCAGTGAGGTGATTCGCCTGATTTATCAACAGACCCAAGGGCAATTGCCCATTATCGGGGTAGGGGGAATTTTCAGTGCGGCAGAGGCTTGGGAAAAAATTACGGCGGGAGCGTGTTTGCTGCAAATTTATACCGGTTGGGTCTATCAAGGACCGGGAATTGTCAAAGATATTTTAATGGGCTTGAGCCAAAAATTGACCGAGCTCAACTTCAGTTCTATTGCCCAAGCGGTCGGTTTAGCCCACCGTTAAAGGCGCGCGTTTAACCGTTCCCTAACCGCTCGGCCACTAAACGAGACAGGATGAGCAAAACCTTGGCGGCCACCTGCGGATGCTGGTGCATCAGTTGCTCCATGGCATTTTGACCTAAAATGACGACTTGGGTGGGGCTGAGTGCAATTACATCAGCAGTACGCCTGGCACCGGTCACAAAGGCGACTTCACCGACAATCCGCCCGGGGCCGAGCAGAGCAATGGTATTTCCCTGCGGGGCGCGTACTTCCACCAAGCCGGTTTGAATCACGTACAGTTCCTGGCCGAGGTCGTTGGCGCGGATCAGGGGTTCGCCCGGCTGGTAGGTCGCTGTTGTGCCGGTTTGCAGGACAATGTGTGCATCTTCAGGGGATAGTCCTTCCAACAGGATAACGGCGCCGGCGGCGGGTTCCCATTGGGCACTGAGGCAGCCCCAGAGGGCTTTCAACAGCCATTCGGCCACCCCGACGGAGTTGAGATGCTGAGGAGGGGGCGGGGCTTGGTCTTGGAGTTCATTCAGTTGGGTTTGGGCTTGCTGGAGGCGGTCGGCGAGGGTGTCCAGCAATTCTTTCTGGAGGGTATAGGTGGCCTGCCAACGGTAATAGTTTTGCGTGCCCTGTTCCCAGGTGCGCTGATGTTGGTGGAGTTCTTGGCTGAGTTCTTGGGCGGTTTGTTCACTGAGCCGGAGGCGGGCTTCTTGGGCTTGCAGGTCGGCCTGTTCCTGCTGGAGGTATTCCTTTTGTTGTTGGTAGAAGGTTTGCGCCTGTTGCCAGTAGTTCTGGATTTGGGTGCGGAACCAGTCCCAACCGAGGGGAGCCGGGGCGTGACCGGCTTGGCAGAGTTGGGTCAGTTCTTGACAGAGTTGCTGCCAGCGGAGTTGGTCGTTTTGGTAGGACTGTTGCTGGCGGGCGAGGCTGCGCAGGGATGGGTCGGTGGCGGGGCTGGCTTGGCCGTGGAGGGTACGCAGGCGCTCGATGTGGGCTTGCAGTTGGGCGGCCTGCGCGGCCATCTCCCGCAACAGTTCGGCCACTCGGTCGGAGGGGGGGTCGGCGTGGGGTGGGGCAGCCGACTCGGGAAAGTTTTGGGCGAGAATGTACTCAACCAGATACTGCTGGGATTGCAAGAGGTATTCCTGGTTGTGGAGGTGGTTTCTCAGGAGGTGAACCAGGGTGCGACGGCTGTTTAATTCCCCTTGCAGTTGTCCCCAGGTGGTTTGGTGTTGTTGCCAGGCCTGCTGGGTCTGCTGCCACCGTTCGGTTTGGGCTTGGTACTGACGGTATTGTTCTTCTAACCAAGCGGCTCGCTCTTGGAGTTGCTGGCGCTGTTGCGTGACCAGGGAAGTTTGCAGGTTGATCAGGGTTTGCAGTTGCGTCAGGGATTGGGTCGGATCCGGAAAGGTAACCGGCAGGGGGGTGCCCTGCTCGACCCAAACCAAACGGCCGGGAGCCATGTCCGGGGGGGCAGGGAGGACTGAGGGCTGCGCCAAGGGCACCCAACCCTCCGTATCCGCCTGCACCAGTGCCTGAATCACCAACCCGGCCTCGCTCCGGCAGACCAACCCCAAGTACCTGTCCATTAACGGGCGGTTTCTTCCACCGGGCTGGGCAGCGAGGGTTGTTGCCGGTATTGTTCAATATCTTTTTCCAACGCGGCAATTCTTTGATCCCGCCGCCGCAGTTCCCGCCGGGCAATCAACCACCGTTGCAACTGATTCCAAATGCCGAATAACCACGCCAGGGTCGCCCCCACCCCCATCGCCATGATCAACTCCACCGCCAAGGGATAGTTCACCGTGTAGGAGCCGAGCAGATGCACGGTGGCGGGTTCCATATTTTGCAAACTAAAAAAAACCAAGGCCAGACAGAAGGCAAAAATCAAAACGGCGTTAATCTGCACCATAAGACCCACCTCGTAGGTTACCGATTATAGGGTATCAGGGTTCCTGCCCACCCCCCCAGTTTTCAACCTTCCTTAAAATAATGCCGGGCTAAAAAGAAACCGGCAATGGTTTTGGCATCCACCCCCTCGCCCCGGTCAATGGCCGCCGCCAACTCCTGGGGAGATAGGAGCACCACCTCCATATCCTCGTCCGCATCCCGCTCCGGTTGCTGCGCCAAGGGAGCCAAATCCGTGGCCAGATAAGCATAAATCACTTCATCGGAATAACCCGGTGCCAAGAAAAATTCCCCCAGGGACTGCCACTTATGCGCCTGATAGCCGGTTTCTTCCTGCAGTTCCCGCTGGATCGTGGTTAAGGGTGCTTCCCCCGCTTCCAACGTCCCCGCCGGAAATTCTAACAAGCGTCCCTGGGCGGCAAAGCGATACTGGCGCACCAACACCAACTGCCCCTCCGGGGTGACCGGCACCGCCAAGGCTCCCCCCGGATGCCGCACACAGTCCCATTCCCCTTCCGAGCCGTTGGGCAGACGCAGGCGGTTGACTTCGTAGCGAAATTTGCGCCCCTGTACCCAAAGCCATTTGTGCAGCAGTTCCGGCGGTTCGTTGCGCATCAGTCCCCCGATAGGCATAAGGGTTTTGCCCACTGTACCACAGCTTACCCTGCCATCGCCTTTTGAAAGGCCGGTCGTTGACTGCAGCGTTGTAAGTACGCCCCCAGCGCCGGGTAGGGACTGAAATCCAGGTTAAACATCGACACGGCGAACCCCAAAATTGACCCCAGCGCCACATCGGCTACGGTAAATTCATTGCCGGTAATATACTCCTGGTCACTGAGAATTTGCTGCAACGGCGGCAGTAACTTGGCCAACTCCGCTTCCCGTTTGTCCGCTGGCGCCAGGGCTTGCACCAGGGTGGAATTGCTGAATAAGACCCACTGGTAAATCACCCCCCGTTGCCCCACCTCCGGCGGCAACTGCCCGTACTTATCCGCCAAGTAGAGCAAAATGGCACCCGACTCCCACACCACCGCCCCGTCATCCACAATCGCCGGCACTTTGCCCATCGGGTTGATGCCCAGGTAATCCGGCTGGCGATGCGCCCCCTGCGCCATATCCAAGCGCACGAATTCGTAGGGAACCGCCAACTCCTCCAAATACCAGGCAACAATCGCAGCCCGGGAGCGGGTTCCTCCGTAAAGTTTGAGCATCTGGTTCCGGTCAAATCACTGCTGTTGAGTTCATTGAGTTGCTACCGGTGGGCACCTCTATTTATTGCATTATTGTAACCAGCAGCAAACCATCTCGCCAGAAGACCCAATTGAGCGAGAAGGGCAGGCGGGGACGACGCCCCGGCGACTGCTGATCCGTAATTTAATTTTTTTATAGAGGCTCCCTTGTGTGGCTACTGATACAAAGCCAAGCCCAGCCGTACCGCCATCGCTAACGGCAACAAGGCCACCACCAGCGCCACAAACACCTGGGTATCGGACAGTTCCATTTGCGCATCCTCCACTAACACAACAATATCCCCTAACTACTGTGCCGGAAACGGTCACCCCTGGCACCAATCTGTTACATTATGAAATACTGTGTCCCCCAAATCCATGCTTGACCAACTGATTGAACTGCCTCAGCATTTTGGACTGCAAACCCTGATTATCATTGGAATTCTGATTTTACTTGAAGCAGTACTTTCTGCTGACAATGCCATTGCGCTTGCTGCCATTGTTCAGGGATTGCACGACCCCAAGCTGGAGCAACAAGCCTTGAATTGGGGGTTGGCGGTGGCCTTTATCCTCCGCATCATATTAATTGTGACGGCAACGTGGGTCTTAAAATTTCCCATTGTTTCCATCGCCGGGGGGGGGTATTTGCTGTGGCTGGCATTGAATTACCTACGCACGCGGGGACAAAGCGAAGGTGCTGCCGCCTATGCGGTGACACCGGCGCAGTCGCTTTGGCAGATTATTCCGACTTTGGCGTTGACCGATTTGGCCTTTTCTTTAGATAGTATTACCACGGCCATTGCGGTGGCGGAAGAAACCTGGTTGGTGTTGCTCGGCGGGGTGATGGGCATTATTGCCTTGCGATTTTTGGCGGGTTTATTCATTCGCTGGCTGGAAATTTATACCCATCTCCAGGATGCCGGTTATGCAACGGTGGTGTTGGTGGGGGTGCGCTTACTGATTAAAGCGATCCAACCGGAGTTGATTCCCCCGGAGTGGGTAACCACCACCGTGATTTTACTGCTGTTCGTGTGGGGGTTTTCGAAGAAGAATCCTGATGCACCGATTGCCCCTTAGGCAGGATTGCCCGGGAGAGCGAGGATGAGGGCGGTCGCCCCCACCGTGCCGCGGTTTCTGGCAAAGTTGGCGGCGCAGATTTGGCCGGCTGACCCCGCTGCCCAAGACGGTTTTATCGGGGCTTTACAACATCCCCAACCGCTGACCCCGGCGATTGTCTGGTGTCGTCCCCGCCCGGAACCGCCGCTTTTCCCCGTGTTAGACCCAGCGCCTTGGCAACCGGCCTGGGTGGATCGGCTGCCGGCGGGGAGTCAACCGGGGCGGCATCCGGCGCACGCCCAGGGGGATTATTACTGCCTAGACCTATCCTCGGTGTTCGCCGCAGCGGTTCTGTCGGCGATTGCCATTCCCAACCCGGTGGTGCTGGATGTCTGTGCCGCGCCGGGGGGCAAAGCGGTGCTGGCGTGGCGGTGGTTACACCCCCAGGTATTGCTGGTCAATGAAACCATCGGCAAGCGGGTGGGGATGTTGGTGAGCAATGTGCGCCGGTGTCATGTGCCGGCGATTGTCCTGTCTCAGGATAGCGCCGTGCTGGCCGAGAACCTTGCTCAGACCGCCGACGTGGTGCTGGTGGACGCCCCCTGTTCCGGGCAATCCCTGCTCGCGAAGGGGGAAAAAAATCCCGGCTGTTTCCATCCCCTGACGGTGAACCATAACCGCAAACGCCAACGCCGCATTCTCGCCCAGGCCGCCCAATTGGTGAAACCGGGGGGGTATTTAGCGTATATGACCTGTACCTACAGCCCAGAGGAAAATGAAGCCAATGGTCGGTGGTTCCAGCAGCAATTTCCCCGATGGCAAGCGGTCAAGGTGCCGCTTTTGGCCGCATGGCAATCCCATCTGGCGGATTTTCCCTGCTATCGCCTCTGGCCGCAAACGGGGTGGGGCGCGGGGGCATTTACCTGTCTATGGCAAGCCCAGGATAGGGGAGCCGGGGCGGCCATCCCCTGGGACTGGCTGAACGGAGCCGCCAGCCGCAACCGAACCCATTCCCGGCAAAATTGAGTAAGCGCTGGGGAGTGTGGTAAGTTCCAAATGGTTCCCTTGCATGGACATTTTTTATGAGTGCAACTCCCAGCATTTCCCCCCGGCAGATGAACCTGCTGCGGGTGGTCGCGGCCATGTCCTGGAGTGATGGGGAGCTTTCCCCGGAAGAAAGTACCCTGATTCTGGATCGCTTTTCCCAACTGTTTGCCCAAAATGAACAACAGCAGGTGCAAATCCGCCAAGAACTCGAGGATTACGTCACCCAAAATATTCCCCTGGAGGAAGTGGTGCCCAAATTGTCCAGCGATACGGAAAAATTCCTGGTGTTGCAACTGGGCTATGCGGTGATCCAAGCCAGCCGTCGTGCCCCCGGTGAACCGCTGGTGAATGAGGATGAGAAAGCCGCCTATGCCAAGTTGATTAGCCTCTTGGGCATTCCCCCGGAGCAAGTCAGGGAACTGGAAGCGGCCATGGATGCCCAACTCCAGGGGCATAATGTGGTGGATGCGGTGGTGGAAACGGTGCATCATTACCTGCACCAAAACACTTAATCGGCAGCGCATCGGGGGAATAGGTTGTTGTTAGAATGGGGGCAAATCCTGGCCTGCCTATGCTTTCCGATGCGCCCAATCGTCCTCGCAGTTCCGAATTAAGTTTTTCGCCCCACCAACTCCCGCCCCAGAATGTCGCGGCGGAGGAGGCCATTCTCGGGGGGATTTTGCTGGACCCGGAAGCCCTGAGCCGGATTAGCCATTTGCTCAAACCGGAATTTTTTTACATCCAGTCCCACCAGGATATTTACCGGGCGGCTCTGAGTTTGCACCTGCAGGGCAAACCCACCGATATGACGGCGGTGGCCACCTGGCTGCAAGACCAGGGGCTGCTGGAAAAAGTGGGCGGGCCGGCCAAATTGGTGCAACTCGTGGAACAGGTGGTCAGTGCGGTCAACATTGACCAGTACGCCGCCTTGGTGGCGGATAAATATCTGCGCCGCCAACTGATCCAAGCGGGGCAAGACATTCTCCGTTTAGGCTACGAAACTGCCCTCCCCATTGAGCAGGTGTTGGATCAGGCGGAACAACACATTTTTGCCATCTGTCAAAGCCAACCCCGGCAGGAATTGGTCTCCACCGCCGAAATGGTCAGCACCATCTGGCAGGAAATCGAACAACGCTCGGAGGATATGTTGCCGCCGGGGATTACCAGCGGCTTTTACGACTTGGATGCCCTCACCCAGGGGTTTCAACGCTCGGACTTGATTATCGTCGCCGGTCGTCCCTCGATGGGGAAAACCTCTTTTTGTTTGAATATCGCCCGCAACATTGCCGCCACCCACCGGCTGCCGGTTGCCCTGTTCAGCTTGGAGATGTCCAAGGAACAACTGGTGTACCGCCTGCTGGCCAGCGAAGCCCGCATCGAAAGTACCCGCCTGCGCACCGGGCGCATCGCCGAGCAGGAATGGCCAAACCTGAATCAAGCCATTAGCAACCTGGCGCAACTGCCGATTTTTATTGACGATTCCGCCAGTGCCAACCTGATGGAAATTCGTTCCAAAAGCCGCCGGCTGCAAGCCGAGCAGGGGAATCTGGGTTTGGTACTGATTGATTACTTACAATTGATGGACAGTGGTAGCCACAGTGACAATCGGGTGCTGGAATTGTCCCGCATGACCCGGGGACTCAAAACCCTGGCGCGGGAATTGCAGGTGCCGGTGATTGTCCTGTCCCAGTTGAGCCGGGGCGTGGAACATCGCACGAATAAACGCCCGATGCTCGCCGATTTACGCGAAAGCGGCAGCATTGAGCAGGACGCAGACGTTGTGATTATGTTATACCGCGATGAGTATTACAATCCTGACACGCCGGACCGGGGAATCTCGGAGGTCATTATTGCTAAACATCGCAATGGGCCGACGGGGGTTGCCAAGATGCTCTTTGATGCCAGTTTTACCCAGTTCCGCAACCTGAAGCACTGAAGATTTAGGGTAGGCAAGGGCCTAACGCCACCCCTGAATACGGCCAGGTTAGGTAGAGTGTCCTAATTGAGTTTGAGTTGAGAACGGCGTTCGCCGGGGCGTAGCCTCCGACTTGGGTGTTCCAAAATCTTGGTTCGCCAATCCGGTCAAGCGGTTCCCCTATCCCTGCGGAAAATGGGCTATTGGTCAATGGGTAGAAGCACCACCGCAATTTTGCCCTCCTCTCCCTGTAGGAGAAGGGATTGAGGGGGAGGGAATTTTTGCCTCCGCGTCAGTCCTAGAGAGAGAGGTTCCCTTTTCCCAGACCGGTTGTTTATTGTCAAGGGGCGGAGTCAAGGGCTATGGTGGGAGTGGTGTGAGAGGCAATCGCCATGAATTGGAGTCCGATACGCTGGTGTCTGTGCGGCCTGCTGGCGGTGACGGTAGCCTATGGCGGCAGTCCTGCTGGGATAGCGGAAACTGGGGAAACGGAGCTGCCGACCGCGAATCCCGGTCAAGTGCCCGGGTTGCCCCACCTGCCGCCGGTGACCCCGGTGCCCCCCAACTCCCCCGGCGTTCAGGATTTTCAGAATTTACCCCCCCTGTTGGCTCCCGTCCTGCCGGAGGAAAATCCCCTCGCCACTCCCACCACCCCCGCCGAGGTGGAAATTAAAACCGACCAGGCGCTGAGTTTACCACAGGCGCTGGCACTGGCCGCCCAAACCAACCGGAATCTCCAGGCTGCCCGGGCGCAAATTGATGCCGCCCGCGCCGGATTGCGGCAAGCCCAGGCGGCTTTGTTTCCCACCCTGGATTTTCAGTCCAATTTTCAGCGCACCGAATCGGCGCAGTCGGAAATCTCAGCGCGGTTGGCGCCGCCGGGTGCCGCCGTCAATGAGGGGGCATCCCTCACCTGGGACGGGGTCTTGCGGTTAAATTACAACATTTATACGGGCGGTCAACGGGGGGCGCGGATTCAGCAGGCGCAGGAGCAGTTGCGGCAGGCGATTTTGAACGCGGTGCAGGTGGCGCAGGAATTACAGTTGAATGTGAGCAATGCCTACTACGACCTCCAGGATGCGGACGCGCAGGTGACAATTGGGCAATCGGCGGTACGCAATGCCGAGGTGAGTTTGCGGGATGCCCAGGCGCAGTTGCGGGCGGGGGTGGGGACGCAGTTTGCCGTTCTGCAGGCGCAGGTGCAGTTGGCCAATGCCCAGCAGCAGTTGGTGAATGCCCAGCGAAATCGGGCGGTGGCGCAACGGAATTTGGTGCAAATTCTCAGCTTGGGCAACCAGGTGACGGTGACGGCGGCTGACCCGATTGAGACGGCGGGGCAATGGACGATCCCCCTAGAGGAAAGCATTATTTTGGGGTGGCAACAGCGTCCTGAACTGATGGTGCAACTGTCGCAGCGGCGGTTTCAGCAGGCGCAACGGGAGCTTGCCCTTGCGGGAATTCGTCCCAATCTCAGTTTGTTCGCCCGCACGGACTATCTGCGTTTTTATGAAAGCCCGACCGGTCTGGACAAGGGGGGCTTTGGCCAGGGATATGTGTTCGGCTTGCAGTTGAGCTTCACCCTGTTTGATGGGGGGGCAGCTTTCGCGGGGGCCCGCCAGGCAGAAGCCAACATCGCCGTCGCCGATATTAACTACGCCAACGCCCGTAACCAGGTGCGTTTCCAGGTGGAGCAGGCGTTGAGTGACCTGCGCGCCAACGAAACCAACATCAAAACGGCAGCGCTGGCCCTGGAACAGGCCAATGAGAGTTTACGGCTGGCGCGGCTGCGGTTCCAGGCCGGGGTGGGCACCCAAACCGATGTGATTAACCAGGAAAATGCCCTGACCCAGGCGCAGGGGAATCTCGTGAATGCGGTTTTGGGGTACAACCGCGCCTTGGCTGCCCTGCAACGGGCGGTGGGGAATCCCCCGTTTCATTTCGGGCGGCAACCGGCTCCCCCTTCCCCCTGACGGTTCACCGAGACGGAGGCTGCGCCCCAACGCGACCGCTAAAATCAAAATAAACCGGTTCACAACCGTGATGGGGCAAACCCGTACTTACCATGACCCCGTACACGGGGCCATCACCCTCGACCGGCGTGACCCGGTGGAAGGTTTACTCATCCGGCTGATCGATACTCCCCCGTTTCAGCGGTTGCGGCGGTTGCGGCAGTTGGGGGCGGCTAGTTTTACTTTTCACGGGGCAGAGGGGTCGCGGTTTACCCACTCTTTGGGGGTGTTGTGGGTGGCGCGGCGGGTGTTTGACTGTTTGCAAAAGAATTACCCCGAATTGCAGAGCCATCGGGCGGTGGTTTTGGTGGCGGCTTTATTTCACGATTTGGGACATGGCCCCTACAGTCATACGGGGGAAGAAATCTTCCAATTTCACCACGAAACTTGGACGCAGAAAATTATCAACACTGACCCCCATATTGGCGCGCTTTTGGATGAATTTGACCCGCATCTGAGACCCCAAGTTTTGCAGGTCTATGAGAATACTTACCCGCTCCCCTTTGCCTGCCAGTGGGTGTCGGGGCAGTTGGACTGCGACCGGCTCGACTATCTGATGCGGGATAGTTATCTGACCGGAGCCGCCTATGGACGGTTGGATTTAGACCGGATTCTGGCGGCGATTGACTACGACCCCGACACGGGCGGCTTGGTTGTCCATCCGAAAAGTTTGGCCGCGATTGAACATTATTTGGTCGTGCGTTATTTGATGTATGCCCAGGTGTACAATCATCGCAAAAATGTGGCGGTGACCTGGATGTTGTGCCGCCTGATCGAACGGGTGAAACGATATTGGGAAAAACTGTACTGTGATGTCACCATGACCCGTTGGTTGACCCAACCCATAAATACGTTGGCATTAAGCGATTATTTGGCCGCCGATGATGATGTTTTGAACTACCACATGCATCGGTGGCGGGAAGCCCCGGACCCGATTGTGGCCGATTTATGTCGGCGATTCTTGCAACGGGATTTATTCAAAGTTTTGGAAGTGACCCGTTACCCAGAGGCAGAACGGCAAGGTTTACTGGCGCAAACTCGGCAAGGGGTACGGGAATTGGGTTGGGATGAAGATTACTACTGCGGTTTACACTGTCGCTCTATTCGCGGTTATACCCTTTATCAACAGGGGATTTGGGTGCAGACGGGGCAGGGGCGGCGGGAGATTAACGAGTTATCGCCTTTGCTACAATCGCTCAGTTCTGCCCAGACCCGCGCCTGGCTAATCTACCCGCGGGAATTGACTCAGCTGGTGCTGGCCGGGTTGCCCGCTAATGGATACGGTCTGCCCGCCGCCGGTATCCCCTACAGGTCATAATAAAACTGGTCTTTTGGCAAGGATGCGATGGCAATCGAACAGTTGGCACGGGGGCAGGCCTGGCTCCAAGAAGTCCTCAAGCTCAGCGGCATCAATGTCCCGGTAACCATTGACCCGCAACGGCAGTGGCTGGTGATTGAAACCCAAGACCCGGCGCACGTACAAGCCCTGCTGGGTAATCAGGGGACGGTTTTAGATGCTTTACAATATCTGGCCAATGTCAATCTGAATCTCCACTTGCCCCCGGAGGAGCAATTCCCCTTTACCCTGGAGCTGGCCGGTTATCGAGCCAAGCGGCAGCAGGAATTGGCCGCCCTGGTGCAGCGGGTGGCCGAGCAGGTGCGCAGCACGGGGCAAGAAGTGGCTATTCCCAACCTTTCCGCCGCCGAACGCCGCCAGGTACACACGTTATTTCAGCAGTACAATGACCTGGAAACGGTCAGTCGCGGTCAGGAGCCGGACCGGTATTTGGTGGTCTTACCCAAAAGGGACACGCTAAGCTAGACCCACTGTTGTCTGTAGGATGTCATGGCTACGATTCAATTTATCCGTGGGCTGGATGAGGAAACGGTTCCCGAAGTGTATTTGACCCGGGCGAAGGATGGCACGAACGGGACGGCGCGTTTCCGTTTTGACCAGCCCAAGGCGTTTGACCGCATGGATGCCAGCATTGGCGACATCACCGGGATGTACCTGCTGGACGAAGAAGGGGAGTTGGTGACGCGGGATGTGAATGCCAAATTTATCAACGGTAAACCCCGGGCGATTGAGGCTCGTTACATTATGCGCTCCCCGGCGGAATGGGATCGGTTTATGCGCTTTATGGAACGGTACGCCCGGGATATGGGTTTGGAATTTAGCCAAGCCTAGCCGTCGCTGCGCCCGCTGGCTTGGGGGGTGCGGCTTTGGTTTTGGGGGGGTTTGGGCGGCGTACCGGCGGTGGTTTTGGTGAGTAATTCCACCGCCCGGGCGTAGGCCGGGTCGCTCCCCGTGGTGGTATCCGCCGGTCGTTGCGCCAGGGATTGCCGCTGGGCACGGGTGATTTCTACGGTGACGTTGGGGCTGATGCCTTTGCGGGCAATGTCCCGCCCGGAGGGGGTGTAGTAGTGGGCAATGGTGACGGCTAAGCCGGAGCCATCACTGAGGCGATGCACCGACTGCACCAGGGCCTTGCCGAAGGTGGGGCTGCCCACCACCACCGCCCGTTTGTGGTCTTGTAAAGCCCCGGCGACGATTTCGCTGGCGCTGGCGGATTGGTGATCCACCAAAACCGCCAAGGGTTCCCGGACGACCGCCGTGCCGTTGGCGTTGAAGACTTCCCGTTCCCCCTGGCGACCGACGGTGCTGACGATGCGGCCTTGGTTGAGCCACATACGGGTAATTTCAATGCTGGAGCTGAGCAGCCCGCCCGGATTGCCCCGCAAATCCAGGACGTAGGCTTGGGCGCCCTGGCGTTGCAAGGATTGAATCGCTTGGCGCATCTGTTCGGTGGCGTGGGCGTTGAACCCGTGCAGGCGAATCAGACCGATGGCTCGCCCCTGCTCCCGTTTCAGGGCATAGTCCACGATTTTGGTTTCAATCCACGCCCGGGTCACCTGCAAGGGGAGGGTTTCCGCCGCCCCGCTGCGCCGCACTTCCAGACGGAGCACCGTGCCCACCGGCCCCCGGATGAGTTTGCTGGCATCCTCCAGGGTCATGCCTTTGGCACTGCGGCCGGCCACGGAGACCAATTCATCCCCCGGCTGGATGCCCGCCTTGGCCGCCGGTGAATGTTCCACCACATCGGCGATCACAATTCTTTTTTCGTCCCCTTCTTCCTGCAACTTCAGACGCACCCCCACCCCGGAAAACTCGCCGGCGGTTTGGTTAGCCAAGGCTTGAAACTCCTGGGGGTCGAGAAAGCGGGTGTAATGATCCCCCAACTTTTTGATTTCGGCGCGCAGGGCGGCATAGGCCTGGGCGCTGGAGCTATACTCGCGGCTGAGCAAATCCTGCCGCACCTGTTGCCAATTCACCCGGTTGAAATGGGGGTCAACGTAGTGAGTGTTGATAATCTGCCAGGCTTCATCCAAAATGGCCTTGGGGTTATTTTCCAAAGGGGTTTGTGCCATCACCGACTCGGCCAAGCCAACGGCTGTGAGTCCGACTAACACCTGCATCCATGGTTTTGGGGTTTTCGGCATAACTCACCTTGTACTCACAAAGAATTCCTTTTAATGTAACCCATTTGGGCCAGGGGTCGCCCCATTTTTCCGTTCGGGTTAAAATAGCACTATGTTACTTTGGTAGTTGCCGATGAGTTCCCCGCCCCGACCCTTGGAAGTGACTCCCGAAAATCTGGGCCGCATCCTGGATATTGTGGAGCGTCTCGCCCACGAAAATCAGGTATTGGCTCGCCAGGTGGAAACCCTGATCCAACAGGTGGAGGATGCTCACAACTGCATTCGGGAATTGTCCAAACTGATTCGGGAAATTTGGGACAACCTAGAAGGCCGCTGGGATCGCTTGGAGCGGGGTTTGGAGCATATTGATTCTCAACAGGACGGTCTGCAAGGCCGCTGCGACCACCTGATTACCCTGATGAGCCGCCCCTTTTGGCAACAACTCCAGGAAGCCAGTGCCCCGGAGTGGATGGTCAAACAAGCCTTTGAGGAATATATCCGCCGGTTGAACCACGCCCTGGAGCAAGAGCCGGAATCCCCCCCGGAAAACGAACAAACCTAACCCATGCGCACCCGCCGGGAGGCGATTGCCGCTCTGGAAGCCCAGGCTGCCGTCTGGGTCGAGCAGTTGCTGGCGGGGCAACCCTACGACCCCCCTCCCGGAGCGCAGGCGCAAGCGGTCTTAAGCTGGCTGGAAACGACACTGCTCCCCCGCTTACGGCAGACGCCCCAGGAAATCACCCAGCTATTGCGGGGGTTGGCGGGACATTATGTACCGAGTGGGCCGGCGGGGGCACCCAGTCGCGGTCGCCCGGAAGTTTTGCCCACCGGGCGCAATTTTTACGGGGTGGATGTGCGGGCGATTCCCACGGAAACCGCCTGGAATGTGGGACAACGGGCGGCGCAGGCGGTTGTGGAACGCTATACCCAGGATCACGGGGAATATCCCCGCACGTTGGCGTTATCCCTCTGGGGCACGGCCACCCTGCGCACGGGGGGCGATGACCTGGCGGAAGCCCTGGCCTTGTTGGGGGTGCGGCCGGTGTGGTCGGGGCCGAGTCGCCGGGTGGTGGATTTTGAGATTTTGCCCCTCGATTACCTGGGGCGACCCCGGGTGGATGTGACCCTGCGGGTGTCGGGCTTTTTTCGGGATAGTTTTCCGCATCTGCTGGATTTTTTTAGCCAAGCGGTGCGGGCGGTGGCGGCTTTAGCCGAATCCCCCGCGGAAAATCCCCTGGTGGCCCAAGTGACGCAGGAGCGGCAGGCTCTTTTAGCCCAGGGGGTTCCCCCGGATGTGGCCGACCGGCACGCCCATCTGCGGGTGTTCGGCCCCAAACCGGGCAGTTACGGGGCGGGGCTACAGGGCCTGATCAGCAGCCAAAACTGGGAGACCCCGGCGGATTTGGCGACGGCATTTTTGAACTGGAGCGGCTATGGTTATACGGGCGAAAGCTGGGGCGAACCGGCGCGGGATACCCTCTGCCAACGTTTACAAAATACAGAAATTGTTTTACACAACCAGGACAACCGGGAGCATGATCTGCTCGATTCCGATGATTATTACCAGTTTCAGGGCGGGTTGGCGGTGGCGATTCGGGCCTTGACGGGTGCAACTCCCACCCTCTACCACGGCGACCACAGCCGTCCCCCCTACTTAAAAATTCGCACGCTCCGGGAAGAAATCCGGCGGGTGTACCGGGCGCGGGTGGTGAACCCGAAGTGGCTCCAGGCGATGATGCGGCACGGCTACAAGGGCGCTTTTGAACTGGCGGCCACGGTGGATTATTTTTTTGCCTACGATGCCACTACCGGCTGCGGGGCGGATTATCTGTACGCGGGCATGGTGCAGGCGTATATCCTCAACCCGGAAGTGCGGGCGTTTCTGACCGAGGCCAATCCCTGGGCGCTGCGGAGCATGGCGGAGCGGTTTTGGGAGGCGCACCAACGGGGACAATGGCAAGCGGTGGAGCCGGCGCTTTTAGATAGGCTGCGGCAGGTCATCCACGAGACGGAAGCCCTTATTGAGGCACGGGGACAAACCGCCCAATCGTAGCCAGGAGTTCGCTGGGGTTGCAGGGTTTGCCCAGATAGCCGTTTACCCCCAAACCGGTCGCCTTGTTGCGGTGCCGGTCACCGGTGCGGGAGGTGAGCATGACGACCGGCAGATGCTTGACCTGGGGATGTTCCCGAATATTGGCGATCAAATCCAGGCCGTTCAACCGGGGCATTTCCAAGTCCGTGAGCACCAGATTGACTTTATCCGTATTTTGTAAGAGCATTTCCCAGGCTTCCTGACCGTCCCGACAGTCGAGGATGGCGTATCCGGCTTGCTCCAGGACGCTGGAAATGATCCGGCGGGTGTACACGGAGTCCTCGGCGACCAGAATCGTGGGTTTGCGGGTGCGGGAGTCGTCTCCGATGGGGGTGAGGCCGGGGGCGACGGTTTCTCCCGGTCGGCGCAGTTGGCTGGGGAGTAACACGGGGATGGATTCCCCCGAAGGCAGGACGGCGGCACCGACAAAATAGGGCGGCAGGGGAAAGACTTCTTCAATCCGTTTCACCATCCGTTGCCGCACTTCGTTGAGTTCATCCACCACCAGGCCGAGGGGCTGCTCCTGGGGCCCCCGCAAGACCAAAATCGCCTGCGCCAGGGGCGGC
>CALHCP010000047.1 GCA_937936705.1 uncultured cyanobacterium
AACAACTTCAACCCAAAACCCACAGGCAGAAATGACCTGGGGTGCTGCAAAGGCAAAAGTTCCTGGCAGCAGGCGAGAATGCCGCCTCCCCCTCTGGTAACAGGATTGGGAAGCCGCTTATGGAAGCAAAGCGTCATGAGCGGAGCATTCACTATAATTGATACACAGAACGCTCAGGCAATTTGCCTGCGATTGGCTGGTTTTTCTCGTGGGTGAAAAGCGGCGGTTATTGGGTTTACGGGCAGAACAATTCCGGCATCCTTGGGATCGGGAAGCGACCCAGGCGTTACAGCGGTTGCCGGGGCTAGACGGGTTGATTCGTTTAACCCTGGGGACGGCGGCGCAGGAGTGGTTCTATTTGGAAAATATGGCCAGTAGCCTGCAGGTGGGGGAAAAGCAATTGCCCTGGCTGTATGAATTACTGCAAGAAGCCTGTCAAATCCTGGACATTGATGTCCCCCAACTGTATCTCCGCCAGCACCCGCAACCCAATGCTTATACCCTGGCCATGCGCGGGGATAAACCTTTTATTGTGCTGCACACCGGTTTGCTGGAACTGCTCACCCCTGCCGAAATTCAGGCGGTGATTGCCCATGAATTGGGGCATTTGAAGTGTGAACACGGGGTGTATCTAACGCTGGCGAATCTGCTGGTGTTGGGGGTGGCGCAAATTCCCACCTGGGGTTTGTGGTTGGCGCAAGGATTGCAGACCTCTTTACTCCAATGGCTGCGGTGCGCGGAATTGAGTTGTGACCGGGCGGCCTTGTTGGCGGTGCAGGATGCCCAGGTGGTGGTCAACGTGTTGATGAAATTGGCGGGGGGGTCGCCCAAATTCGCCGATCAGTTAGACGGGCAGGCCTTCCTTGCCCAAGCCCGTGCTTATGACCACCAGGGGTGGGGCTGGTTGAAAACGACCCGCAATCTGCCCCTGACCCATCCTCTGCCGGTGTTGCGGGCGCAGGAGATTGACCGCTGGAGCCAAAGCCCTACTTATCAGCGGTTGGTGGCAGGCTGAAAAAATTAGGCTAAACTTAAATAAATGTAAAAATTTTCCAGACTGGGGAAAGGGTCGTGAGTCAGCGCTTGGGGGTACTGTTACTGAATTTGGGGGGACCCGAGCGGTTGGAGGATGTGCGCCCGTTCCTGTATAACTTGTTTGCCGACCCGGAAATTATTCGTCTGCCCCTGCCCTGGCTGCAAAAACCGTTAGCTTGGTTGATTGCCACCATGCGCCAGCGGCGTTCCCGGGAAAATTATCGGCAAATCGGCGGTGGTTCTCCGATTCGGCGGATTACCGAGCAGCAGGCGCAAGCCCTTGCCCAAGAACTCAAACAACAGGGTCATCCGGTGCGCCTTTACATCGGGATGCGCTATTGGCACCCGTTTACGGAAGAAGCCCTGGCGCAGATTGAGCAGGATCAGATCGAAAAACTGGTTATTTTACCCTTGTATCCCCAGTATTCTATCAGTACAAGTGGTTCCAGTTTACGTCTGCTGGAGCGGCTGCGGCAGGCCGGGACATACTTAGCCCGCATTGACCACACCGTCATTCCCTACTGGTATCAGCGCCCGGGGTACATTGAGGCGATGGTGGATTTGATTCGGCAAACCTTGGATCACCTGCCCGCTCCGGCGCATGTGCATTTATTGTTCAGTGCCCACGGCGTCCCTCGTAGTTATGTTGATAAAGACGGTGACCCTTACCAGGAGCAAATCGAAGCCTGTGTGGATTTAATCATGAAGGCTTTACATCGTCCGAATGCCTACACTTTGGCCTACCAGAGTCGGGTAGGGCCGGTGGAATGGCTCAAACCCTACACTGAAGATGTGATCCCGGAATTGGGGGCAGCCGGGGTGCGGGATTTGTTGGTGATTCCCATCAGTTTTGTTTCCGAACATATCGAAACCCTGCAAGAAATTGATATAGAATACCGGGAATTGGCGCATCACAGCGGCATTATCAATTTTCATCGCGTCCCGGCGTTGAATACCCATCCGCGGTTTATTCAAGATTTAGCCGAAGCGGTGATTCAGGCCAGTGCCGCCCCGTCGGTGCCGCTCAACCAAGTCATTAACCTGCAAAAGCCGGTCAAAATCTATCCCCAAGAACGCTGGCAATGGGGCTTAACCCCGACGGCGGAGGTGTGGAATGGCCGGTTAGCTATGTTAGGGTTTATCGCTCTTTTGGTAGAAATGATTACCGGGTGGGGGCCGCTCCATTTAGTGGGGTTGATGTAGGGGATTGGGTTCACTCGAGGCCATGATGCAGCCGCGCCTGGGGAGGTGTTCTGCGGGTTCATACCATGGGCAACGCCTGAATCCTGACCGCTTGGTGAATCTGGCGGTTTCCATCCTTGATTACCCGCGGGACGGTGGCTTTCATGGTGGGAACAATACCGCTGATTGGGCGGGAAGGGTCAGGAACGTCCCGTCTAAAATAAAAATCCGTGCCACATATAACCCATGACCTGTGCCTCCCTGTGTCAATATCTGACGCAACTGCCCCTGGTGCAACAATGGGCGCAGAAACTCACCCTCGGTCAACCGCTGGTGCTGACGGGTCTGCCCCGGTTTGGCAAAGTGTTGTTGGTCAATGCCCTGGCGCAGACCCAGGCGCAACCCCTCTTGGTCATCACCGCCAATCTGGAAGAAGCGGCGCAATGGACGGCTCTGACCGAGCAAACCGGCCGGTCACCGGTAGCCTGTTATCCTACCGTTGCAGCTTCCCCCTACGAACCCTTTGACCCGGAACCGGAAACCCTCTGGGCACAGTGGCAAGTCTTAAACGACCTGCAAAGCTCGGCTCCGCCTAACGTAGTCATCACCACCGACCGCGCCTTGCAACCCCATCTGCCGCCCCCGGAGCATTTTGCCGCTCTGTGTATCACCATCAGCAGCAACCACTGCCCAACCGTAGCAGTTCTCGCCCGGCAATTGGCCGCTCTCGGGTATGAACGGGTCGAGCAAGTCACCGGCGAAGCCCAATTCAGCCAGCGGGGAGACATTTTGGATGTGTATCCGGTCTCCCAGGAATTGCCCGTGCGGTTGGAATGGTTGGGCGACACCTTGGAATCCCTACGGGAATTGGACCCCCTCACCCAACGCAGCTTAGAGAGCATCCCCGCAGTGCGCTTGACCCCGGTGGATTATCGCGCCTTGGTGCTCCCCCGTCTGCCCCATTTGCCACCCAATTTAACCGGGTATCGCCGCTTTCTCAGCCAAGCCTTTCCCCAAACCGCATCGCTTCTCGCCTATTTACCGAACCCCGTCCTGGTGGTGATTGACGAACCCCAGCAGTGCCAACTCCATCACCAACGCTGGTGGGAACACGCCCAGGAACAATGGGAACACCACGCCCAAGCCGAGGGCATCCCCCCCATTCATACCCCCTGGGATGCTATCCAAAGTCAGTTAATGAACCATACCCAAATCCACTGTTACGAATGGAGTACCGGGAGCGGCATCAACATCAGCCACCGTCCCCTGCCCGCTCCCCCCCATCAGTTTGCCGCCCTGGCGGAATTCATCCGGCAAAACCGTGCCCAGCATCGCACTTGGCTCCTTTCGGCGCAACCCTCCCGCTGCGTCGCCGTATTACAGGAGCACGACTGTCCGGCGCAATTCGTCCCCAATCCGCAAGACCTCCATGCCATCCAACGGTTAGGGCAAGAACATACCCCCATCGCCCTGAAATATAGCGGTTTGGGGGAAATCCAAGGGCTATGGTTGCCCGCTTTACACCTGTTAGTCCTCACCGACCGGGAATTGTTTGGGCAGCATCATCTGGGCACGCCCACGACCAACCGCCGCCGCCGCCCGGCCCATTCCCTCCAGGTTGACCCCAATCGGCTGCAACCGGGGGATTACGTCATCCATCGCCATCACGGCTGCGGGCAATTTTTACGCCTCGATCGCCTGGAAATGAACGGGCAAATTCGCGAGTATCTCGTTTTACAATATGCAGACGGTTTACTGCAAGTTGCCGTGGATCAGGTGGGGGTTTTATCTCCCTATCGGGGCGGGGGCACCTCCAAACCGGCCCTGCATCGTTTGGCGAATAAAACCTGGGAAAAAACCCGGGAGAAAGTCCGCAAAAGCCTCAAAAAATTAGCCGTTAACCTATTAGAACTCTACGCCAAGCGCGCCGAGCAAACCCGTCCCCCTTATCCACCCGATAGTCCGTGGCAACAGGAATTAGAGGATTCATTTCCCTACGAGTTAACCCCGGATCAAGCCAAAGCCATTCAGGCGGTGAAACTGGATTTGGAATCCCCCCGCCCGATGGATCGGTTAATCTGCGGCGATGTGGGTTTTGGCAAAACCGAAGTGGCGATCCGCGCGATTTTTAAGGTATTGATTGCCGGTAAACAAGTAGCATTACTTGCACCGACCACCGTATTAGCGCAGCAACATTATCACACCCTGAAAGAGCGCTTTGCCCCCTATCCGATTCGGATCGCCTTACTGAATCGGTTTCGCAGTGCCCAGGAGCGCAAAAGTATTTTAGAGCGGCTGAAAACCGGAGAATTAGACTGTGTGGTCGGCACCCATCAACTCCTCAGCAATACGGTCAAATTCCGGGATTTAGGATTACTGGTCATTGACGAAGAACAACGCTTTGGCGTGAATCACAAAGAAAAAATTAAAGCCTTAAAAACCTCCGTTGATGTGTTGACCTTAACCGCCACTCCCATCCCCCGGACGCTCTCGATGGCCTTATCGGGATTGCGGGAAATGAGTTTAATTACCACACCACCACCATCCCGCCGCCCGATTAAAACCCATTTAATTCCCTACCACCCGGAAACCATTCGCGCCGCCATTGCCCAAGAATTAGACCGGGGGGGACAAGTGTTTTATGTGCTGCCCAAAATCGCCGGTATGGAAGCGGCGATTGCCCAACTGCAACAGATGATTCCCACCGCGAAAACCCTGTTAGCGCACGGGCAATTAGCTCCTGACGAACTGGAAGTTGCCATGCTGGCTTTTAGTAACGGGGAAGCCGACATTTTGGTATGTACCACCATCGTGGAATCCGGGTTAGATATTCCGCGGGTGAATACGATTATTATCGAGGATGCCCATTGCTTCGGTTTGGCGCAACTGTATCAACTGCGGGGGCGGGTGGGACGAGCCGGCATCCAGGCGCACGCTTGGTTGACCTATCCGAGTCCAGAACTGCTGAGTGATGAAGCCAAAGCCCGGCTGCGAGCCATTCAGGAATTTGCCCATCTCGGCTCCGGCTACCAACTCGCCCTGCGGGATTTAGACATTCGCGGAGCCGGGGACATTTTGGGGGCGGAACAATCGGGACAGGTGGCCGCCGTCGGGTTTGACCTGTATTTAGAAATGTTGCAAGAGGCGATTCAAGAAGTGCGCGGTCAAGAAATTCCCGCCGTTGATGACACCCAAATTGATTTGAATTTAACCGCCTTTATTCCGGCGAATTATATGCCCAATTTAGAACAAAAACTGCAAGCCTACCGGACGCTGGCCAACGCCGAAACGACCCAAGCCATTCAGCAAATCGAACGGGAATGGGTGAGTCGCTACGGGGATTTACCGCCGCCCCTGGTGCAACTGACCGCCGTGATGCGGGTCAAACTGCTGGCAAAAAATCTGGGCATCAGCCGTATTCGGCCGGATAAACCCCATGTGATTTTAGAAACCAAAATGGCCGAACCGGCTTGGCAGCAATTACTGCAGGGATTATCCCCGAAATTGCATTCCCGGTTTGTTTACACGCCCGGCAAAATCATGGTGCGGGGCTTGGCCACCCTGCCCCCGGGGCAACAGTTAGAACAACTGCATCAGTGGTTCCAAGCCATGGCGCAACACCGCTTGGGACAGTAAAAAACCGGTGGGAGCCGGAACCGCCATATCCCCCGGCAAAAAGGAACGCGCCGTCACCGCCACTAAAGCCACCCCAAAGGTTAAAACCAGCAATAGGGGCATGATGATCCGGTTAAACCACTGCATTTGTTTCGCTCCTAGCCTGAAGATGACTCAAAAATCTTAACAAATCTTCAACCTTGTTCCCCAACCGTATCTTGGCGGTGCAGTGGCCAGCCAGGTGCGAATCTCTCCCGGTAATGCTGTACATTTGAAGACAATTGCGGACAAATCGACCCCCGCTACGGCTGCCATCGGATGAGTCCAGCCCCAGAGTATGTACTGAAATTTTCCTCCCCAACGCCGGCGGTCGTCATCAACGGATTGCGCGACTGGCAAACCCAGGGGTTACTAGATGGCGCAACGGTTGCCTTACAGGTGCAACAGCGAGAGGGCACAACCGCTCTAACCTTGACGGCCACAACCTCAACCCAAATCCCCCAGTTAATCCAGGGATTAGGGACTTGGGCAGAATTAGGCTTAATCACTGTGCCCATCCAAGGTAAAGTTATTTTACCGCAGTTGTCTGAACCGTTGCTGGCGGGTTTAGACCAATGGTTGGCCGCCGGTTTGGTCACCGAAACAACCGTCGCTCAGTTTTGCCAAACCTACCTGTGTGCACCGCTGCCGGGGGTCATGGCGGCGGGGACATCCCCGGTTGGGAGGAGTGCCTTGTCCACAGGCACCGCTTATCTGTTGTGGGCATTGGGATTCGTGGGTTTGTGTGGTTTACATCGTCTGTACTTAGGGCAGGTTTTACCGGGGTTGCTCTGGCTGTTGACCCTGGGACTGTGCGGGCTGGGGCAGTTGGTGGATGTATTTTTCATTCCCAGTCTCACCCAAGCGGCCAACCGGCGGCGGGGCATTGTCCCCACGGTACCGGCAGCCGCCTCTGTTTCTGTCAGTCCACCGGGACAACAACCGGCAATTTTGCGTTCCTTCCGCGCCGAATTAAGTGTGCTATGGCTGGCGTTGGTGGGGGTGTTTCTGGTGCTCATCTCTTCGCTGGTGCTGGCTGCCAGTGTCTGGGAGGGCTTGGGAACGGTGGGGCAATACGGTCTGCTGTGGCTTTATACCCTGGGGTTTGGCGGGATGGCATGGTGGTTACGTTCGCAGGACCATGTGCCGTTAACCGCTCTGATGTTACAGGTGGTCACCGTCCTGCTCATCCCAATCAATTTTTGGACGATGGATCGGCTGGCACTGTGGTCACAGGGGTCACCCCTTCTGCCGTTATTGGCGGGGTTAACTTTAACCGGACTGGGGTTGGGCTTGCAGGGGCGGGCGGCGATGCCGTGGGGCTTGGGGTGGGTGTTACTCCTGCCTTGGCTGCAATCGGGTTGGCAGAATGATGGGGTAATTTACAGTACGGTGTATGCAGGAAGTTTGCTGACAGCGGCAGTCCTTTTCCGGGGACGGCAGGCGGCTTGGCCGGTATTGACTTGGGTGGGGATCGGCGGTGGGGTCGGTCTGCTGGTGATCCGGGCAATTTTGACGCTGGGTTTCACGGCACCGGCATTGGCACCGGCAGTGAGCTTAAACGGGTGGTTGCTGGTGTGGTCAACCCGGTCGCAACCGGGGCATCGTTGGGGCATCCTCGGTGGGATTTTAGCGTTTCTGGGCTGGTTATGGGCAAATCCTATGGGTTCTGGGTCATGGCCGGCATTCATCACCCTGTTTTTCGTGGGGGAATTGCTCTACCAGCACCTGCGCCGCACCCAAACGGTTCCGGCATTGCTGGGATGGTTGGGCTTGCCATTACAAGTGTTTTGGTGGCTGTGGACGGCCATACCACCGGCGGGGCAGGCGCAGGTCTGGGATTGGGCAGAAGCGGTGGGGGGAACCCTGGGGATGCCGACGGTTTTACTGAGTCTGTTGTGGTTGCCGGCGGTGGGATTGACCCTGTGGGCAAGGCGGTGGTTGGCGCAATGGGCAGCACCGCGCTTGGTGCGGATGAGCGGTATTTTTGCCCTGGCGCTGGGCAGTGGTTTGGCGGTACTGAGTTTGAGCAATCCCACCTGGCGGATTGGGGTTTGGGGAGTCTGCACTTTGTACTTGTGGCTGTGGCTGCGCGGTGAACGGTCGGTGCGGTTGGGGTGGGTCTATCTCCTGCAAGGTTTAGCCCTGAGCACCTGTTTATTTCTGGTGGACCGGATTGCCCCGGCCTTGCCCAATGGGATTTGGGTACTGCTTTTGTTTATACTAGCTGCCGGGGAATGGTGCTGGAGTTGTACGGCTCATCCGTGGCGGCAGACGGGTTGGCCGGTGGGGTTGGTGCTGATGGGGTTGGGCTACTGGCAATGGCTGGCGTGGGTCTGGGGCGGGGGGGGTCTGCATGAATCGGTGGTGAGTGACAATGGCTGGGTGTTGAGTGCGTTCATCCCCGGCATTGCTCTGAGTATTTTGTCTTTTCAACCGCAGTGCATTGCCCCCTATTGGTCGGTGGGGATCGCGGTGGCCGGTGCCTTCGGCAGTGCGATGCTGTTGCCGCCGGTTCATCGGGAATGGCTAGGATTATTGCTGGCAACCGCAGTGGCGGGGGTGGGCGCCTGGCGGTGGCCGCATGGATTCCCTGGGGTGGTGGCACTGACCCTCGCATTTGCCCTATGGGAACGGCTGGTGCCAATGGGGGTGGCGGCTCCGTGGCGACCGGCAATTGTTACTGCTTTTGTGCTAATGGTGTGGGCGGGTCGCCATCTTTGGGCAAAGGGTTCCGCAACCGCCAGCCAAATTTACGCCAAAATCAGCGACTGGTGGGCGGGTCTTTTTAGCGGTTTGATTTTAGCGGCTTATACTTATTCCATTGCCAATCAGGTGTACGGCGGTAGTTTAGACAATGTAATGAGCTTATTATCGGAGCAAACCGGGCTGGTCACGGTGGGGGTGGTGACGGTGGGGCTGGCCTACCGGGGTTATCAGCAGCCGCAGGCGTGGGTTCGCTATGGGTTGGTTTGGGGGTTGGAGGTGGCGCTGGCGTTGGCGGCCTTGACGACTCCCGATGCCGGCTTCACCTTTGGGCTGGGGAATGCGGTTTTGGGGGTCTTGACCTTGCTGCTGTGGGGTTGGCGGGGGATTGCCCTGTTTTTGGGAGCCGTGGGGTTTGGGGTGGGCTTGAGCACGCCTTTGACGGGGGTAACGGGGTGGCTGTCGCTGGCCTTGGGGGTAATTGGGTTGACAGGGGGGCAGCGGTGGCAGCAAGCGCCAGGGTTGACCTATGGGGGCTTGGGGGTGATCACCCTGGGTTTGTACCAATTTTTACTGTACCGATTACTGCAATTACCGGCGGGCAAACCGGGGGATGCTTGGACGGTGTTGGCGGCGCTGGCGGTGGGCTTGAGCTACGGTTATGGGGGGCTGAGCCGCTGGTGGGGGGACAAACGCTGGGGAGGGGTGACGGCGGCGCAGCTGCGGCGGGTGGGGCATGGGCATTGGGGGTTGGCGGTGGGGTTGGCGGCGGTACGCTTGGGGTTCCCCACCAGCAGCCAGGGCGTGGTCGGTCATGCGATAGTTCTGCTTTTATGTGGTGTTTATGCCTTGGGTTATGGCCGGCAACAGGGGGTGTGGGTGTGGGGTGGTTTGGCAGCGGTGTTGGCGGCCTGGGGAGATATGCTGGTGTTGCTGGTGCCGGAAACTCAGCTACTGAACGGGGCGGGCACGCTGGCCGGTTTACTGGGTGTCCTGCTGATGTCTGCGCCTTGGCAACGCTGGGGCTGGGCAGAGGTCCGTCCTTGGCAGGAGGTGGGGTTGTGGGTGCCGGGGGTGAATATCCTGCTGATGGCCGGGGTGGCGGGGGGGGCGCGGGTGACTTGGCCGAATTTGCTGGTGACGGCGGCGTTTTATGCCTGGTCGGCGAGAACAAACCTGCGCCGCAGTTATGTGAGTTTACTCCTCCTGGATTGGGGGTTGGTCAAATTCCTGCGGGAGCAAGGTTGGCCGACGTTTTTGCTGTATGGGTTTATCGTGGGGGTGTCGTTGCTCTATTGGGCGCAGGTTGACCCTGATTGGCGGCAGGCGGATACCCGGCAACGGCGGCATGGGTTGCGGTGTCTGGCGACGGGGCTGCTCGGGCTGACGGCGATCTGGGAATCGCAAGGCAGTTGGCCGGCGGGGCTGTTGACGATGGGGTTGGGGTTGGGCTTGGCCGGGCTGGGGCTAGGGCTACGGGTGCGGGCGTATTTGTTGGTGGGAACCTTGATTTTTGCGGTACAGACGCTCGTGCAAGTATGGCTTTTCGTGACAACGTCTAGTATTTGGCTCTGGGCGTTGGGTTTGGCGCTGGGGGTGGTGATGCTGTGGGTGGCGGCGACGTTTGAAACGCGGCGGGCGCAGGTGATGATGTTGGTGCAAACTTTTTTCCAGACCGGTCTGGCAGATTGGGAATGATAACGTTGTTGAGAGGTTAAGCAGTTATGGTGGTGGCTATTATTTTGTTAGTACTGATAGCTCTGGGCTTAGCTTGGTTGGCCGGGCAGGGGGTGGGGGTGCCGGTGGAAACTTGGGTGGGCTGGCTAACGGGGCTGGTGGTATTGGGTTGGTTGGTGCTGATTACCACGGTGCCGTGGAATGTGTACTTTCGGGCGCGGGAGGTGCTGGCGGAAATCGCTCGCTCGCAAGAGCAGGGTTTAACGCTCAATCCCGAACGGGAACGGTACAGTCGTTTGGTGGCGCGCCGGAGTTTGGTGTTGGCGTTGGGGTTGCATTTGGGTTCTTGCCTGGTGTTTTTGGGGTTGGCTCAAGTGGCGGTGGTGGGTTACTGGGGGGCGGGTGCGGCACTGTTGTTAACCGGGTTTCGCCCGACGGTGCGGACGTATCAATTTTTGCTGCGGCGGTTGGGGCAGATTGAACAGGAGGTGCGCTATCCCCGTGAGGATGTGGTGGCGTTGCGGGCGCAGGTGACGGATTTGGCGGCGCAGGTCAAGGGGTTGGCGCAAAAATTAGACGAGGAGGACCCGACTGCCTGGATCCGTACGCAACAACGGCAATGGGACGCCCTACGCCAAGAGGTGCAACGGTTGGCGAGTCAACAGGCGCTGGCGGCAGCGGAAAATCAGGCGGAACATCAGCGGTTGGCGCAGGAAGCGCAGCGAGCCATTGCCCAACTCAGTGAAGATAGTCGGGTGTTGGGACAGGTGCGGGATTTAATCCGCTTTTTCAAGGAGAGTTAGAAAAGGGCACTGCTATAGGGCAACTCTAAACCAGTAGAAACTTCTCTCACCGGCCTACCGAATTGATGGAGAAACGGGGGCTGCGCCCCGGCGATTGCCGAGCCCCGGTTAGCCGAAGTTCCCTTCAGCACACCTCTGGAAATACGACCCACTCATCCCGTCATGCAACCATGACCATCCGCGACCCGGGCGGATGGCCAAGCCAAGGAGGGGGTGAGGCGCAGCGCCTGTCCCCTGCCCGGCTACGGTTACGCCTTGATGAGGTCGAAAATTTTGAACATCGGCAGGTACATGGCCACCAGGATTGAACCCACCATGCCCCCCAACACCGCAATCATCATCGGCTCCATAACGCTGGTGAGGGTTTTCACCGCCGCTTCCACCTCCGATTCATAAAAATCCGCCACCTTGGTAATCATGGCATCCAGTTCCCCGGTTTCCTCGCCGATACTGATCATCTGAATCGCCATGTTGGGAAACACCTTAGCTTTTTGCAACGCCAGGGAAATCAGCCCCCCCGATTGAATATCCTCCCGCGCCGCATCAATGGCGTTGGCGATGATCTGGTTCCCCGCCGTATCCCGGACAATTTCCAGAGACGTTAAAACCGGCACACCCGAACGGGAGAGGGAACCAAAGGTGCGGCTAAAACGAGCCACCGCATTTTTGCGGATTAAATCCCCGAAAATCGGCACATTCAGGGCAATCCGGTCGATCACCTCACGGCCAGCCCGGGTGGAATAGGCGGTCGTATAACCAAAAATTGCCCCCGCCACCACGGCTGCAATAATCCCCAGGTTGACCGGGTTGCGCATCCATTTACTCAAATCCACCATGAACTGGGTAAAAGCGGGCAACTGCCCCCCCAAGCTCTCAAAAATCCCGCCAAAGATGGGAATCAAAAACAGCACCATCCCCAAAAACACCCCCACCGCCAGCAGGGTCACCGCAATCGGGTAGGCCATCGCTGACTTGATTTGTTGTTCCAATTTGGCCGCATCTTCCAGGAGTTTGGCCAGGCGGTTCAGCACCTCATCGAGCACCCCCCCCACTTCCCCAGACTGGATCATGGCCACATAGAGGTTGTCAAACACTTCCGGGTGCTGGCGCATGGCATCCGACAGGGTACTCCCCTGCTGCACATCGGCGCTCACCGCCGCCAAGGCTTTTTTCATCTTGGGGTTGGTCTGCTGATCCACCAAAATCCCCAACCCCCGCACCAAGGGCACCCCCGCATTCACCAGCGAGGCAAACTGGCGGGAAAAGACCGCCTTATCCTTAACCGTGACACTGCTCAAAAAAGAAATGTCCAGCTCGGTTTCCATGGGATTAAAGGGTTTGGCCTCTTTAATCTCCAGCACAAACATCCCTTCCTCGCGCAAGAGATTGCGGGCATCTTTAATCGTTTCGGCTTTGACCCGGCGTTCCCTGGAACGTCCTTGGGCATCACGGGTGCGGGCTACGTAGGTCGGCATGGGCGTTTACCTCCAAACAACGGTTAAGGGTTCAAGGTGGAGGAGCGAATCTAATGGGCGGCCTTGGCACCGGCGGGGGGCGCTGCCCCCCCCCCGATCAAACGCTGCAGTTCCTCCGGTTTGGAGGTTTTCGAGATGGCATCCTCGTAGGTGCATTCGCCGCGTTTGTAGAGGTCGGCCAACACCTTTTCCAAAGTCTGCATCCCGTACTTGGCGCCGGTCTGAATGGCGGAATAAATCTGGGGGGTTTTCCCCTCCCGGATCAGGTTGGCAATGGCAGGGGTGACCACCATGATCTCCTGCGCCATCACCCGCCCAAATTGCCCCGGCTTCGGGTTTTTCCGCTTCACCAGCGTTTGGCTAAATACCGCCACCAAGGAACTGGACAACTGCACCCGAATCTGCTGCTGCTGCTCCGGCGGAAACACATCCACCACCCGATCCACCGTCTGGGAGGCCGAACTGGTGTGCAAGGTTCCGAAGACCAAGTGCCCGGTTTCCGCCGCCGTCACCGCCAACTGGATGGTTTCCAGATCCCGCATCTCCCCCACCAGGATCACATCCGGGTCTTCCCGCAAGGCCGCCCGCAAGGCATTGGCGAAACTGCGGGTATCCTCGTTCAACTGGCGTTGGTGAATAATGCTCTTTTGCGGCTCATACACAAATTCAATCGGGTCTTCCACCGTCAGAATATGCTCCGCGCGGGTGCGGTTGATGTTGTCAATCATGGCCGCCAAGGTGGTGGATTTCCCCGAACCCGTCGGCCCGGTCACCAGTACCAACCCCCGCGGTTTTTCCGACATTTCCCGCACCACCGGCGGCAAATTGAGCGACTCAAAGCTGGGAATTTTCGAGGGCAAGGCGCGCAGACAGGCGGCGACCGTGCCCCGGTCTTTATAGACATTCACCCGGAAGCGGGCTAACCCCTTGATCCCGTAGGAACAGTCCAGTTCCCAATTCTGTTCAAAAATTTTCCGCTGGTTATTATTCAAAATACTGAAAATCAGCCGCTGACACTGCTCCGCGGTCATCGGTTCGTGATCCGTGGGGGTGAGCTTGCCGCTGATGCGGATGTAAGGGGGCAACCCCGCCGACAGGTGCAAGTCCGACCCGCCCCGCTGGATCACCTCCTCCATCAAATCTTCCATCATCAATTCCATGGTCATCCTCCTTGTGGGTTATCCAGAACTTACCTGGCTGCGGTTATTCCGTAAAGCGGGGGGTGAGACAGTAGGGGCATTCCATCCATTCGGGTTTGAGGGTGGCATGGCAGTTGCGGCAGACCAACCCCTGCTTGCGTTTGGCCTTGAGTTCCGCCTCCAAACCCGTATCGGTAAAGGTGACCCGCTCCACCTCCTCCAAGGTGGTCAACCCCTGCCGCACCAGCTCCAGGCTGTAGGCTAGCAGGGTTTTCATCCCCTCTTCCACCGCCGCTTCTTTGATCACCTCCGTCGGGGCATTTTGGGTAATCAGAGATTGCAACCGCTCGGTGACCCGCATCACCTCATAAACCCCGCAGCGACCCTTGTAGCCGTTGCCGTTGCATTTGCTGCAGATGGGACGACCCTCGGCTTTGGCCTGCCGGATTTGCTCCGGAGTCAGGGTATTCGCCTTGTAAAAGGTCAACCCCTGCCCGGAACCGGTCAGCCCAAAGCGCGCCAGTTCTTCCTCCGTCGGGGTGTAGGGAATGCGGCACTCGCTGCACACCCGCCGCATCAACCGTTGCGCCAGCACCCCGATCAAAGAGGCGGACACCATGTGGGATTCCACCTCCATTTCCGACAGGCGAGCCACCGCACTCGGCGCATCGTTGGTGTGCAGGGTCGTCAACACCAAGTGCCCGGTTAAAGCCGCTTCAATCGCCGTTTTCGCCGTTTCTTTGTCCCGCGTTTCCCCCACCAGAATCACATCCGGGTCTTGCCGCAAAAACGCCCGCAAAATGGCGGCAAAGTTCATCCCCTTCTCCCGGATCACCTGCACCTGGGTCAAACCGGGCAGGGTGTATTCAATCGGGTCTTCGGCGGTGCTAATATTCACGCCGGGGTCGTTGCGCTCTGCCAAACAGGAATACAGCGTGGTGGTTTTCCCGGAACCCGTCGGCCCGGTCACCAGAATCAGCCCAAAGGGACGCTTGACCATCTCCCGCACAATCGCCAAGGTCTCCGGGTCGGTGATCAGCTTATCCAAGCCCAATTGGGTAGAGGAGTTATCCAAAATCCGCATACAGATTTTCTCCCCGTACCGCATGGGCAGGGTGTTCACCCGGAAGTCAATTTTGCGACCTTGGAAAACTTTGCGAATCCGGCCGTCTTGGGGCATCCGCCGTTCGGCAATGTCCAAATTCGCCAAAATCTTAAAGCGGGAAGTCACCGCCGGAATCACCTGTTTAGGCAGATTTTCCCACCCCTGGCGCAGAACCCCATCCTTGCGGAAACGAATCCGCAAAAACTCCTCCTGGGGTTCGATGTGAATATCGGAAACGCCCTCCGTCAGAGCCTTTGCCAGGATATTGTTCGCCAGAGCCACAATCGGAGCTTCCTCCGAACCCGCCAGCGCCGTCGCCAAATCCACCTCGGCTTCATCCTGAGCCTCTTCCAACTGTTCATACTGGGACAGGTCAATGTCAGTATCAATATTGACTTCCTGAGCCGCCCCCGCCAGCTTAGACGCTTGCAGTTCGTTGACGTACTTGTTCAACAGTTCCAAAAAGTCTTCCTGGGCAATCACCTGCCGCCGCAACCGTAACCCCTTCGCGCGGGTAATCCGGTTTAATTCATCCAAAGCCTGCAGGTTGTCCGGGTTCACCATCGCCACCGTCAAAGTGGGGTTGTCCCCTTCCTGGCGAGCGACCGGCAACAGATTATGACGGCGGCACGTCTCCAGCGGAATGATGACATCCACCAACTCTCGGAGTTGGCTAAAAGAAATCGAGTTCAAGTCTGGGTCGAGAGACTCCACCCCGTAGAGGACTTTCAACTCAAAAAGCTGTTGCCTTTTGCACTGCCGGATCACTTGCTCCGGTAGTTTTTGACCGGTGATTTCCTCAAGAACCTTGGGTAACGGGCGACCCTGATCCCGGCATATCTGTAAGGCTTTCGCGATCTGCTCCCGGTCGGCAACGCCGGCCTTAATCAGTTCTTTAACAATCGGG
>CALHCP010000048.1 GCA_937936705.1 uncultured cyanobacterium
GAACGCAGAATCGTTTCCGCCACCGGCAGGTATTCCACCGGCTTATTCAAACTGCGGACGAGATTTTCCAGGGTCGGGCGCAATTCCCGCATCGTCGGACGCACTTCCAGCGTTTTGGCCACCAAATCCCGCAGATCAATGGCAGCCAACCGCTCCGGGTGGGTTTCCCAAGTCCCGGTGCAGGTAAAAATCAACAGCTTTTTGATCCGCAGGTAATGCGGATTTTGCTCCAATTGGGCACTAACGCTGGCAACCGTAGGAACCTCAGCAAAGGTCATGGATCAACGTTTTTTAGATTATCCTTAATCTACACCGGGGTTAGAACGATTGGCGGTGGGAGCGGCTATTTTTATTGCGGCTGACGCTGTTGTAACTGCTGCCGTCCCTGCTGCACCCGCTGCAGATTTTCCCCCAATACCTGCTCCAGAAGGGTCAACACCTGATTGGCATAGGTTTCCGCTCCCTGGATCAGGCGCTGCCGTTCCCGCTCGGCTTGTTGCCGCTGTTGACTGAGTTCCTCCTGGGTTTGCTGGCGGAGATGGTGCAGTTCCGCAACGGTATTTTGGCGCAGGACGGCACATTCCTGTTGCACCTGCGACCGCAGACGCTGCGCTTCCTGTTGCGCCTGTTGACTGATCAGGTGCTGATCCAGCATGCGGGCGGCTTGCTGTTCGGCACTCAGGACAATCTGCTGCGCCTGCGCCTGGGCATGACGGAGAATGTCATCCCGCTGTTGCAAGACCTGCTCCGCCTCCAAGATCATCGCCGGTAAATGATGCCGCAGTTGGTCCAATTGCTGGAAAACCATCTGCTCATTCACCAAGACCCGGCCACTCAGGGGCACGCGCGGGCTGTCCGCCACCAGAATCTCCTCCAGGCGGTCGAGTTCCTGGCGCAGATGCAAAATCGCCAGTTGGGTCACATCATTGACGGGGGACGTGGAAAGCATAATGAATCTCCGAAACGAGGGATGGGGGAACCAAATGGTCAACATTACCGCCGAAGCGGGCGATTTCCTTAACCAAGCTACTGCTCAGGAAGCTGTACTCGGTGGTGGTGGTGAGGAACACGGTTTCAATCGCGGGGCAGAGACTGCGGTTAGTATGCGCCATTTGCAGCTCGTACTCAAAATCCGACAACACCCGCAGACCCCGCAGGATAATCTGGGCTTGACATTGCTGGGCATAGGCCACCGTCAACCCATCAAAACTGTCCACCCGCACATTGGCCAGGTGAGCCGTTGCCCCCTGAATCTGTTGCACCCGTTGCGCCACCGGAAACAGAGGCACTTTGCTGGGATTGGCCAGGACGGCCACAATCACCTCGCTGAATAAACGACTCCCCCGCTCAATAATGTCGAGGTGACCCAGGGTAATCGGGTCGAAACTTCCCGGATAAACCGCAATGACCAACGTTATCCCATAAAAATACTGCGTTTAGCATAACATTTTACCCCGGCGCACACCAGTACAATCAATAGGCTGAATATCCGACACACCGCGCAAAAGCCGGCTGGCAACCGACCGGAACCGACCTTTTGGGCAACGGATCGCCTAAATATCCAATTCCAAAACCACCGGCGCGTGGTCGCTCGGCTGTTGCCAACCGCGGGGTTCTCGGTCAATCCAGCAGTTTTTGACCAGCGGCCGGAGCGGCGCACTAATGAGAATATGGTCAATGCGCCAGCCGTGATTGCGGCGAAATGAACCGGCTCGGTAATCCCACCAGGTAAATTGCCCCGCCGCTTGAGAACACAAACGAAAACTATCCTGGAAATGCAAATCTAAAAATTGCTGAAACGCCGTTCGTTCGGGGGGGGAAGCCATAATATGTTCAGCCTTATCCGCCGGGTCATAAATATCTAAATCCGTCGGGGCAATATTCCAATCCCCACAGACGCACACCGGCCGTTCGGGATGGACAATCGCACTTAAATACTGATGTAACGTTGTTAACCAACGCAATTTGTAGGCATATTTTTCGCTCCCCACACTCTGCCCATTGGGAACATAGATATTGATAATCTCTAACCCTTGAATTTGCACATGAATTAAACGTTTTTGCTCGTCTAAATCCCCCACCGATTCTCCCCCTAAAATCGGGGCAAATCCTCTGGAAGTCCGGGCGGGTACTTGCTTGCTTAAAATCGCAACGCCATTGTAGGATTTTTGCCCGGCGATGGCACAGTGATAACCGGGGAAATGCGCCTGGGGAAATTGCTCATCCACGACTTTGGTTTCTTGCAAACATAAAACATCTACGGGATTTTTGGCCAGCCATTGTTGAATCTGGGCTAGACGCGTGCGGATAGAATTCACATTCCAGGTCGCAATTTGCATCATTGACTCTAGGAAACCTTTATAAATTACGGAACAGCGGTCGCAGGGGCGCACCCCCCGGCTTGGGTTCTCGATCCACTCGGTATTCTAGCGAGATCATTTTCTGCTGATTGCCATAAATAGAGGTGTCCTTAATAATAAAAATAATAAATAATAAGGGAACCTTTATAAATAAATTTTAATTTAATTACGAATCAGCGGTCGCCGGGGCGCAGTCCCCGATTCTCCATAAGGTTACCTCTATTTATTCACAATGAGCGGTCGCAAGGGGCTCCCCCGCTTGGGTCCTCCGTCATCTGGGCGTTCTGGCCAGAGGATTTCCGCTGGGTTCCCATAATACCCATAGGTTCGACATTCCAGCGAGATGATTTTCTGCTGGTTCCAATCAGTAAAGGTGCCCATCAGATTCAGAGGCCGCCCCTGCATCGTGCCCACTTTTCCCGGTCTGGCCGGAGTCCGATGCCCAAATGCGGACTAACACTCTGCCGGTCTAATTGGGGTTCACTTTGGCCGCTTGGACGATTTGGGCAAACGTCTCAGGGTCAAAAATGCTCATCTGCGCCAGCATTTTGCGATTCAGGGCAATGTTGGCCTTGGCCAGTTGACCGACCAATTGGCTGTAAGACAACCCTTGTATGCGCGCCGCCGCATTGATCCGGGTAATCCAGAGTTGGCGAAAATCCCGTTTCTTTTCCCGCCGATGCCGGTAGGCATTGCGCAGGGCTTTCATCACCCGTTGATTGGCGGTGCGAAAAAGCAGAGAAGCCGCCCCCCGGAACCCCTTGGCTAACTTGAGAATTTTTTTACGCCGCTGGCGGGCCACATTACCGCGTTTGACTCGCATGGTGATTCCTCAAAACAATTGATTCAACCCTAACTGGCCAACATGAAACGCACGTTTTCTAAATCCCGCTCATGCACCTCAACCTTGTGCGCCAATCGCTGTTTGCGGATGCTGGATTTCTTCTGTAACAGGTGGTTCCGCATCGCTTTGCGCCGCACGATTTTGCCGCTCCCGGTCACCTGGAACCGCTTGGCCGCCGATTTGCGGGTTTTGAGCTTGGTCTTCGCCATAGTTTTGCCAAAGTCACAATCATCTATGTTATACGATCAAACTACCCAATTTCAAGCCCCGAATTATTGGGTCAGCCCGGCTTCGCGAGCGGCTTGGGCCACGGCTTGGGCAACCGCCTGCACCACCCGTGAGTCAAATACTGACGGGATAATGTACTCTCGTTGTAATTCCTGAACTGCCACCAAACTGGCAATGGCACGGGCGGCGGCCAGATACAAATCCGGGGTGAGGTGGCGCACCCGGCTGTCCAATGCGCCCCGAAAGATGCCGGGGAAGGCGAGGACGTTATTGATTTGGTTGGGGTAATCGCTGCGTCCGGTCGCCATCACCGCCACCTTATCCTCCACCAATTCCGGTTGAATCTCCGGCACCGGGTTCGCCATCGCAAACACCACCGGGTCGGGCGCCATCGTCGTGATCATGGCCGGTGTGACCGCCCCCGGCACACTCAACCCCAGGAACACATCCGCATCCACCAGGGCATCGGCGAGAGTGCCGGTCTGGGCAACCGCAAAAGCGGCTTTGGTGGGGTGGAGATCCGGGCGACTCGTACTGACAATCCCCTGGGAGTCGCAGAGGATAATTCCCTGTGCCCCCGCCCGCTGCAACAGACTGGCCACGGCTAATCCGGCAGCTCCTGCACCGTTGATCACCACCCGCACCCGCTCTAGGGGTTTACCGACCCAGCGCAGGGCGTTGAGCAGAGCCGCCAAGGTGACCACCGCCGTCCCGTGTTGGTCATCGTGGAAGACGGGAATCTCCAATTCCTCTTGCAGACGTTGTTCAATTTCAAAACACCGGGGCGCACTGATGTCCTCCAGGTTGACGCCGCCAAACACGGGCGCCAGGTATTTCACCGTATTGACAATGGCATCGGTATCCTGGGTAGCCAAACAGATGGGGAAAGCGTCAATTCCGGCGAATTCCTTGAACAGCATGGCTTTGCCTTCCATCACCGGCAGGGCGGCCTGCGGACCCAGGTTGCCCAAACCCAAGACGGCACTGCCATCGGTGACAATCGCCACACAGTTTTGTTTAATCGTCAGCCGATAGACCTGTTCTGGGTGTTGGGCAATTTCCGTGCAGACCCGCCCCACCCCCGGCGTGTAGGCCATCGCCAGATCCGCCCGGTTTTTTAAGGGGATTTTGCTCTGGAGGTGGATTTTGCCCCCTTGGTGCAGCTTAAACGTCCGGTCGTCCACGCTGAGCAACCGCACCTGGGGCAGGGCTTTAATGGTTTCAATGATGCGTTCTTCGTGTTCCGGGCTGGTGGCATCAATGGTAATTTCCCGCACTGCCGTCTGGCGGGTCTGATCCACCAGGTTGATCGGTCCTAAATTGCCCCCGACTTCACCAATCGCCTGGAGAATAGCGGCCAACTGCCCGGCTCGGTTGGGGATTTCTAAACGCACCGTCAAACTAAAACTGGGGCTGGGGGTAATAGCGGTCATAGAACACCCAATATAAAATCCACTACGAATTAGACCCTAACCCTACCACAAGTTGAC
>CALHCP010000049.1 GCA_937936705.1 uncultured cyanobacterium
GAACAAAAAGTAGCCCAACTGGAACAGCAAGTCGAGGAGCAGCGGGGGCAGATGGTGCGTTTGGCCGCCGATTTTGATAACTATCGCCGTCGCGTACAACGGGAGCAGGAGGAGGCCAGCCTCAAGGCCAAAGCCAAGGTCTTGGAGGAACTGCTGGCGGTGGTGGACAATTTTGAGCGCGCCCGCACCCACATCCGCCCGGAAACCGAAGAGGGGATGAGTATCCATAAAAATTATCAGGGCGTTTACAAGCAGATGGTGGAGGAGTTGAAAAAACTGGGGGTCGCCCCCATCCCCGGCAAAGGCCAACCCTTTGACCCCAACCGGCATGAGGCGGTCTTGCAAGAGGCGAGTAGTGAGTACCCCGAGGGGATTGTGACCGAGGAATTGCGGCGGGGCTATTTTCTCAAGGTGGGAGACGAAGACCGGGTGTTGCGCCATGCCCTGGTCAAGGTGTCCACCGGGGCGGCGGCGGAATCGGCAACCGACTAGCACGTTGCCCCGATTTGGGGTATCATAAGGCTTGAATAATTGGGTGGTTCGTCACTCCCAAAGATTTTTCTGGTTAGGTGATCGCTATCACTGACTTTTTGGGAAATCTATAGCAAGCGTCACTCTACTCATTCGTTTTCGGATTGATTCAGGTAGGTGCTATGGGAAAAATCGTAGGGATCGATTTAGGCACGACGAACAGTTGTGTGGCTGTGTTGGAGGGGGGGCAAGCCACGGTAATTACCAATTCTGAGGGAGGTCGTACCACGCCGAGTGTGGTGGGGTTTGGCAAGAGTGGGGAGCGGTTGGTGGGACAACCGGCCAAACGGCGGGCGGTCACGGATGCCGAGAATACGATTTTTAGTATCAAACGATTTATCGGTCGCCGCTGGCCGGAGACGGAGGAAGAGCGCAAGCGGGTGCCTTACAAGTGTGTGCCGGGGAAAGACAGCACCGTCAATGTAGAAATCCGCAATCGCACTTACACGCCCCAGGAGATTTCCGCCATCGTTTTGCAAAAGCTCAAACAGGATGCGGAGAACTTTTTGGGGGAACCGGTCACCCAGGCGGTGATTACGGTGCCGGCTTATTTTAGTGATGCCCAGCGGCAGGCGACTAAGGATGCGGGCACGATTGCCGGGTTGGAAGTGTTACGGATTGTCAATGAACCGACGGCGGCTGCTTTGGCCTTCGGGTTGGACAAGCAAGACCAAGAGCAAACGGTGTTGGTGTTTGACTTGGGGGGCGGAACGTTTGATGTGTCCATTCTGCGGATGGGGGATGGCATTTTTGAGGTGGTCGCCACGGCGGGGAACAATCACCTGGGGGGCGATGATTTTGATGCCTGTTTGGTGGATTGGATTCTGGGAGAATTTAAGTCCCAGGAGGGTTTGGATTTACGGGAGGACAAGATGGCGTTGCAGCGGGTACGGGAAGCTGCCGAAAAAGCCAAGATTGAGCTGTCTTCTGCCCTGAGTACGACGATTAATTTACCTTTTATTGCTTCGGATGCCACGGGAGCCAAGCACATTGACATGGAATTGACCCGGGCGAAGTTTGAAGACCTCACCCGTCATCTGGTGCAGGGCACGCTGGAGCCGGTGGCACAGGCCTTGCGGGATGCGGGCATGAAACCGCGGGACATTGACCGGATTTTGCTGGTAGGGGGTTCGACCCGGATTCCGGCCGTACAAAAGGCGATTCAGGACTACTTTGACGGCAAAGCTCCGGAAAAGTCGGTCAACCCGGATGAGGCGGTGGCAATTGGGGCGGCGGTGCAGGCGGGGATCGTCGGCAAGAACGAGGTCGTCAAGGACTTGTTGCTGTTGGATGTGACCCCGCTTTCGTTGGGGATTGAAACTTTGGGGGGCATTTTCAGCCGGATCATCGAGCGCAACACGACGATTCCCACCAGCCAGTCGCAGGTCTTTTCCACGGCTACGGATAATCAAACTGTGGTGGAAGTTCATATCCTGCAAGGGGAACGTCCCATGGCTGCCGATAATAAGAGTCTGGGCAGGTTGGAACTGACGGGCATTCCCCCCGCTCCCCGGGGCGTACCCCAGATTGAGGTCACCTTTGAAATTGATGCCAACGGCATTTTACAGGTGACGGCAATGGACAAAGGGACAGGACGCAGCCAGTCCGTGCGTTTGACCAACACCGGTGGCTTGAGCGCGGAAGAAATCAAACGCCTCACCTTGGAAGCCACCTTCAACGCCGAGGTGGACGAAAGACGGCGGGAATTCGTGGAACTGAAAAACCAAGCCGATGCGTTGCTCTCTCTTTACGAAACCACCCTGCGGGAGCATGGGCAGTATGTGAATGAGGCGGTCAAGTCCGAGGCGGCGGCACGGGTCGGACGGATCCGTCGGTTGATGGGGGATTCCATGACCCCGCTGGACAATTTCCGCCAAGAACTCAATCAGTTAAACAGCAACCTCAGCCAGATGGGAGCGGAGATGTACCGGCGCACGACCAATTCCGGTGCGGTGGCGGCGGGGAATCTGGGTGGCGATTTTGAACAGCTAGATTAACCACTGAGCGGGGTGAAGAGCGCGGGGAGTAACCGGAGCGGTTCGCCTGGGTTTGCCCTCCGATGTGGCTGCATCAGGCCATGAGTGCATCCCTGCAAACCCTACGGAATCCCGGCGAAATTTACCCAATCCTATCGCTACTCAGTAATGCCGAAGTGAGAACCGTTTTGCCCTCAACCCCGCCCCTCTCCCAGAACGGGAGAAGGACAGTCAAAACCCAAACGAGGCGGTGTCCTGCAACCCTAATTTGGCATCCTAAGCAATCCTACCTGAGTTTAGAACGGCAGTCGCAGGGGCGTAGCTCCCGTCCTTGGTTTCCCAACATATCTGTTCATAAATCAAGTCATATTGCCATACTTGCTAATACTTATTAATCTGCTGATCCAAACGGATAAATGCCCGGTTGACTTCCTCCCATAACTGGCGGTTATGGGGGTCGAGGCGTAGGGCTTTTTTTAAGTAACTCCGCGCCTTATCCCATTGCCCCTGGTCAATCAAATCCGTACCCCAGCGTTGGTAGGTTGTCGCCTGCCAGGTGGGAATGTCCCGGTCTTGGGGCAAACGGGCTGCCAGCGTGTCCAACAGGGCGACCGCCCGGGGAAACCGGCGTTGCTCCAGCAGCGTCCGCCACTGCAAATGAAATTTATGCTTGAAGGCCTGCTCCTCCGGGGTCAGAGGGGGGTTGGGCGGGGTGGCACGGCTAGGCTGAACGTTGACCTTGACCTGCACGTTTGGGTTCATCACCGGAGCGGCCGGCACGCTCTGGGTCAGTTGTACCAAGAGGTAATTGTAGGCTTGATTCAAGGCGATAAACCGCGCGTGGCTGGTCGGGTTGCCGGGGTTCAAATCCGGGTGGTACTGACGGGCGAGGCGGCGGTACTGAGCCTTCACCTGCGCCAGCGGTGCGCCGACCGGCAACCCCAAACACTGATAACTGTGCACCAGTTGGGAATCGGCCATATCACGGGGCTTTACCTTCAATTACCTTATCCACTAAGCCGTACTCCAGAGCCTCCTGCGCCGACATATAAAAATCCCGTTTCTGATCCTGCTGAATTTTTTCCAGCGGTTGTCCCGTGTGGTAGGCCAGCAGTTGGTTGAGTTGGTGGTCAATCCGCAGCACTTCCCGGGCTTCGATTTCAATATCCGAGGCCTGCCCCCGCGTGCCGCTCGATACCTGGTGGATCATAATCCGGGAATGCCGCAGAGCCAAGCGCTTCCCCTTGGTGCCGCCCGCCAACAAAAAAGCCCCCATCGAAGCCGCCAACCCCACACAAATCGTCACCACATCAGATTTCACGTGTTGCATAGTGTCATAAATGGCTAACCCCGCATGCACCGAACCCCCCGGAGAATTGATGTAGAGATAAATATCTTTACCGGGGTCTTCGGAATCCAAATACAACATCACCGCCACAATTTGATTGGCGATTTCATCATCCACTTCTTGACCCAAAAAAATAATCCGCTCCCGGTACAGACGATTGTAAATATCAATCCATTGGGTGTAGGGTTCACCGGGCAGACGGTAAGGAACTTTGGGAACACCAAGGGGCATGGTTTCACTCCTAGTTAAATGATCAATTAGGCTTTGCCGGGTAGGGCAAGATTCGCCACCGCCGGGGGCAGCCGGCGGGTGCTTTCCAAAACCCGGTCAATGAGACCGTAGTCCTTGGCCTGGTGGGGCGTCAAGTAAAAAGTCCGGCTCATATCTTTGGCAATTTTGTCCCGGGGCTGCCCGGTATTCTCGGCCAAAATATCCAGCATCACCGCCCGATTGTGCAGGACTTCCCGCGCCTGAATTTGAATATCGGAAGCCTGCCCGCGGGTGTAACTGCGGCTTTGGCGCAAAATAATTGAGGCATTAGGCAAACTCGCCCGGTTCCCCTTACTGCCCGCCGAGAGCAAAACCGCAGCCATGCCCATCGCCACGCCAATGCAAATCGTATGCACCGGCGGCTTGATGTAGGCCATCGTGTCGCAAATAGCAAAGGCTTCGGTTTCCCAGGCCACCGGCTCCCCGTCAAAGCGGGAGGTTCCCGTCGAATTGATGTAGAAATAAATCGGTTTCTCCGGGTCTTCGTACTGCAAATAAAGCAACTGCGCCACAATCAACTCGGTCACCTGGTAAACAATCGGCAGCCCCAGGTAAATAATCCGTTCTTTCAACAACAAAGACGGCAAATCCGGCGGTGGTGTCCGGTAATAACTATCCCCGTAGTACGGTGATTGCACCATGAGCGTTCCTCGCAGTTCTTCATTTAGTGTAGCGTTTGCACCGAAAGTTCCACCGCCCGACAGAGACTACACACATTCCAGCGATCCAATTCCGCCAGGGGAGCCGGCGCCTGGCAACGGGGACAAATGGGTGGGCGGCGGTAGGTGGGCGGCGGCGCAGTCCATGTCCCTTGAGGGCGGGTGCCCCCCCGAAACACCCGACCGGCGGGGGGGTGACCTTCCGGGGTCAAGGTGGGACGAAAACGAATGTCCTTGAGGGGCTGGGGCAGATGGGGGTTGAGCCGTTGCACCAGCCGCTGCCGCTCAAAGGCCAGATTTTGTGCCCAGACCGGCGAGCGCGTCGCTACATACAATACCCCCCGGCGGATATACAGGGGTTCGGTTTGATGCCGTACCGTTGGCCCGACCAATTCTGCCCACAGGCGCAACAGTTCCTGCCATTGCCGACAATGCTCCCAAGTCGGGCCGGTCTCCAACCGCTGCAGAATCTGTCCCAAGTGCGTCAACCCCATCGCCAACCGCTCCCAACCGCAACTAAATCTAAAGTTTTATGACAATTGCCACCCAACGCATTAAGGTGTATCCAATTTCGGGGTTTTACGCTATGATACATGGTGTACTGATGTAGTTTTGGACTAAGGGTTCTTCCCGGTTTTCATTCGACGATTTTCCATTCGCCGAGACGGCTTGAAGAAATTTTCCGCCACCGACTGCACGGTCATTTGCAATTTACATCGAGGCTGACTCATGACGATTTACATTGGTAATCTGAATTACCGGGTGACGAAAGAAGATATTCAGGAAGTTTTCGCTGAATACGGCAGTGTCAAAAACGTGGTACTGCCAATGGATCGGGAAACCGGTCGGATGCGGGGTTTTGCGTTTGTGGAAATGAACGAAGACGACCAGGAAGACAAGGCCATCACCGAACTCGATGGCGCCGAGTGGATGGGTCGCCAACTGCGGGTGAACAAAGCCCGTCCCAAGGAAGACCGGCCCCGGGAGAGCTTTGGCAGTGGCCGCCGCGACTTTAATCGGTCCGGGGTTTAAGTTAAGCTAGAAGACCGATAACCCGGCGGCTGACTCCGGTGGAGTTGGCTCCGGGTTCTTCCCATTTGAGGTAGTATCTGTGGCGAAACGCCGTAATCCCAAGAAAGAAAAAGCCCTGCGGAACCGAGCCTACGCTCGCAAATTTAGCCGCAAAACCACCCATAACCGCCGGGGTCGCAGCCTCCGCGAGACCACCCCGGAGTCTGAACCCAATCTGTAGGGGATGGGGTATCGGTGTCGGCGGGTGATCCATCTTTACGATGCCCCCACCGGGGAGGGGTTGGCGACTCAAGCCGCGGCGGGGCGGTGGCTCTACCCCGGGGAAGTCCAGGGGGAACGGCTGTGGGTCACCTTGGCCGAAGATGACTACGGCGGCTGGGTGGCTGAGCCGGATTGGGAAGCCATCGTTCCGACGGAAGCGACCTACGATCCCCCCCAACTCAACCGCGCGGCGATCCTCCCCCGCCTGCCTACGGTACTGAATTTTGCCCTGCAGGCGATGGGGCAACCCCACGTGTATCTCTGGGGCGGCACGGTGCCCCCGAACTTTGATTGTTCCGGGTTGGTGCAGGCGGCGTTTGCCCAGGCGGGGATTTGGTTGCCTCGGGATGCCTACCAGCAGGAAGCTTTTGTTGCACCCATTGCGCGGGCAGACTTGGCACCGGGAGATTTGGTCTTTTTCGGCACAGCGGCACGGGCGACCCACGTGGGCATTTATCTGGGCAATCAGCAGTACATTCATTGCTCCGGGTTGGCCCAGGGGCGCAACGGGATTGGTGTGGATTCCCTAGGGGCTGACCGGGGAGCCATTGGGGAAATCTACGCCCAACAATGGCGGGGAGCCGGGCGCGTGACCGCCTCCTATCAGCCCCGGCGGGTCAATGCCTAGAAACCCTTACCCGATGACCCAACAAAACCCGTCCGGTGGTCAGTCCTGATTTCTGACGGTAGGCTAAAGGTGGGGTCCCTTCATTGTTAAGATTAGGTTAAACACTCGCGGGTGATGCTATGCACGTTGCCGCCGACAAGCCCGAAGAAGCCTGTGGTGTTTTTGGCGTCTATGCACCAGGGGAAGAAGTGGCCAAGCTGGCCTATTTTGGCCTGTATGCGCTGCAACACCGGGGGCAGGAGTCGGCGGGGATTGCCACCTTTGCGGGGGGGCGGTTGCATTACTACAAACACATGGGGTTGGTCTCCCAGGTGTTTCGGGAAGACATTCTGCGGGAATTGCCGGGGCAGTGGGCGGTGGGGCACAACCGCTACTCGACGACCGGCAGTAGCCGGGTGGTGAATGCCCAGCCGGTGGTGGTGTCCTCGCGCTTGGGGGAATTGGCGCTGGCGCACAACGGCAATCTGGTCAATACATTAGATTTACGCAATCGGTTACCGGCGGATCGCTATCCGCTCTCTTCCAGCACCGATTCGGAGGTCATGGCGCAGTTGCTGGCGCAGGCGGTGGATGCGGGGGCGGACTGGGTGACGGCGGCGGTTCAGATGGCGCAGCAATGCCAAGGGGCTTTTAGTTTGGTGATCGGCACGCCCCAGGGGATTTTGGGGCTGCGGGATGCCTACGGGGTACGGCCTTTGGTGCTGGGGACGTTGGGAGAGCGGGGTTTGGTGCTGGCTTCGGAAACCTGCGCCTTGGATATTATCGGGGCGGATTATCTGCGGGAGGTGGAGCCGGGGGAATGGGTGTGGATGACTGCCGATGGCTTCACCTGCGGCCAGTGGCAGCCCCCCCAGCGGAAATTGTGCGTGTTTGAAATGATTTATTTTGCCCGCCCGGACAGTGTTATGGAGGGCGGTAGTTTGTACACCTACCGCCGCCGGCTAGGGGAAATTTTGGCGCAGGAATCGCCGGTCACGGCCGATTTGGTGATTGCCGTGCCGGATTCGGGCGTGCCGGCCGCGATTGGGTTTGCCCAGGCCAGCGGCATTCCCTACGCCGAGGGGTTGATCAAAAACCGCTATGTGGGGCGCACCTTTATCCAGCCCACCCAGGCCATGCGGGAAGCCGGGATTCGCATGAAACTCAACCCCCTGCGGGATGTGCTGCAATCCCAGCGGGTGGTGGTGGTGGATGATTCGATTGTGCGGGGCACGACCAGCCGCAAGTTGGTGCGGGCATTGCGGGAGGCGGGGGTACGGGAAGTGCACATGCGGATTTCCTCGCCGCCGGTGACCCATCCCTGTTTCTACGGGATTGATACAGACAATCAAGACCAACTGATTGCCGCCCGGCAGTCGGTGGCGGAAATTGCTCAGCATTTAGAGGTGGATTCCCTAGCTTATTTGAGCTGGGCGGGGATGTTGGCGGCTACGGGGTCAGTCCCGCAAAAATTTTGTTCCGCCTGTTTCACCGGGGATTATCCCATTCCGGTGCCGGATACCCTGAAGCGGTCGAAATTGCTGCTGGAGCAGGTGTCCTAAGGAGCCGACGGCAGTGCCGATTTTTTGGCCACCAGCAGCCACAGCCGCCCCGGTTGTTTCATCAAACCCGCCCGCAGCTCCGCCGTTGCCCCCTGGCCCCAAAAAATATCCCCCCGCCCTTGGCCGCGAATGGCACTGCCGGTATCCTGCACCAGCATAAAGCGGGTCAAGGGTCGCCAAGCGGTCGGGGTCGCCGGGTAGGTGGTCTCCACAAACGCCAGCCCGCCCCGGGGAATCAAATCCGCATCCATCGCCAGGGAACGTCCCGGCGTTAGGGGTTGCCCCAGGGAACCGCCGGGCGCCTGGGCCCGCGGCGCAAAAAAGACATAACGGGGATTGTGGCTGAAGATACGTTCAATTTCCTGGGGATTTTGGCGCAAATAATTTTTGATGGCCGGCATGGACACGGTTTCCGGGGTAAAAACCCCTTCCTCCACCAGTAAGCGGCCAATGGAGCGGTAGGGATGCTGATTATGCCCGGCAAAGCCCACCCATTGCCGCCGCCCGTCGGGAAACACCAACACCCCCGACCCCTGCACCTGCAGGAAAAAATGTTCAATCGGGTCAATATAACCCAGCACCGGCGCTCGTCCGGCTAACGCCCCGTTCATAATCTCGGTGCGACTGGCTTGGGTAACTCCGGGATAACCATGCACCGGCGTATGCCACAGCCCTTGGGGTTGCACACGGGCGGAAATTTCCGGTTGGTAATAACCGGTAAAAAAGGCCGCCCCCTGTTCATTCCGACTTTCAAAAACGAGAAATTTCTCGGCCAATGCCTGACGGCGGCGAGCCGGGGGTTCCCGCATCAGGCGTTGAAATAACCGCAACGATGCCTGCATTTGTTGGGGGGTATAGGATTCCGTACCGTAGGTCAATCGCGTCGCCAGCGGCACCTGTTGGTAATAGTTCCATGAGCGTTGGATGGCCTGATTTAACTCTTGTTGCGCCCCATCATCCGCCCAAGTCAGGCGAGCGATTTGGTCAGCCGTGAGCGGCACCAGAGTACCATTGGCTCCGGCAGCAGTCGCCATCAGCAGACTGATGCCCATTCCCAGTGCCGATTGGCTGGTGATTTTTGTTAACATTGTACTTATTTTGACAGTTCACCCCATTGGCAGTTTAGCACAGCCCATCCATCGCGTAGGGGCAGGCATGGCTAATCATGACTGTTTTCCTGTTTTTCTCGCCCTACCTCTGCCATGATCTGCGCTACCGCCTGCTTGGCCGCATAGCTGACCCCTGCCGTCCCTTCCCCCGGGTGCACCGAATCCCCCACCAACCAGAGATGCTCAATCGGCGTGCGGGTGGCCAACCCCAACGCTCCAAAGGTCGTCACCCGCTGACCAATCCCCCCGACCATCCCCTGCCAACGCGCCGTATAGCGGGCAAAGGTGCGGGGGGTCGCCGCCTCACAATGCACGATATTGGCCGGAGATAAATCAAAAAATGTCCCCAAGCGGGCTAAAGCCTGTTCGGTGTACTGCCGTTTTAAGGCAGCATAATCCCCCTGCTGCCACAACCACATATCGGTAAACGAGGAGGCAATGATCGTCGCCATCCCCGCCGGTGCCCGCCCATCCCCCGGCTGACTCACGGAAACAAACAGGGAATTATTTTCGGCAATTTCCCCTTGGGCATCGTACATAAACTGTAAGTGCAACGGGCAATTGGCAGGGATCGCCGCCTGTTTCACCCCCAAGTAAAGCACAAAACACCCGGACGCCGGCGGCAGTTGTTCAATGCGCCGACGATAACCCCTCGGCGTTGCCTCCCCCAATAACCGCACCAGATCCACCGCCGTCACATTGGCCACCAGGTGATCCACCGCCTCGTAGCGGCGTTCCCCGCGGGCATTTTCCACCCACACCCCCTGCACCCGGTTGCGCTTGACCACAATCTCCGTCACCCGCTGCCGCCGCCGCACCCGCCCTCCCCACCGCTGCAGCCCCTGCAGTAACCCCTGACTCAACCCCTGCATACTCCCCTGGAGATGGTGCAACCCCTGGGGGGCATGGGCAATGCCCAAAGCCGTTACGCCGTAGAGCAAAGCCGTTTCATCCGCAGTACATTGTGAGTAGAGTTTCAACTGCATATCCAAAAAAGTCTTTAATCTGTGGTGCCCTCCCAGCCCGAAGACATGCAGCACCTGCCCCACCGTCACCAGCGATAGAGGACTGATGAGCAGGGTATCGAGGTGCAAAGATTGAAGCAACTGGGTCCAATCCCACCAGGAGCGAGGCGGAATCACCGGCTGCCGCTGCTGAAAGTGCCAACCCACCTGAAATAATCGGTCGAGGAACTGCCAAAACGGTTCACTGCCCGGAAATTGCCGTTGCCGTTCCGCCCGCCAGCGTTCCGGGTCACGCCACACCCGCACCGGCTCCGCTTCCCCCGGCAAATAAACCGCACAAGCCGGGTCACACCAGCACGATGGGGGCACCGGTACCCCCAATTCCGTAAATACTTCGTAATGAATCCCCCCCGGCTCCAAACCCGCCGCCTGGGTCGCCCCCACCTCAAACGTAAATCCCCCCCGGCGGAATGTTGAAGCACAGCCCCCCACCTGCGCCGCCTGCTCCCAAACCACCACCTCAAACCCCCGGCGTGCCAATAAAGCCGCGCTTGTCAGTCCGCCGATCCCTGCCCCGATAACGCCGATGCGCATAGCTTGTTACATAACTTTATCTTTCTCTCATCTTAGCGCCAGCGGCCAGGGAGCAGGGGTTGGGCATGATTCTCATTTTCTCCCTTGCCGTCGGACTGGGGCACTGTCGCCAGGGGCTGAATCGGGACTGATCAGCACCCATACATCCCATCCCTAATGGTTATATAAAGTAAATCGAATTGACCTCGATAGGCGAGCAGGGGTATGGATGATTTCAGGAAATGAGCGGGGGCATTCAGGGTAGTATTTTTTGAAAAAACCGGGTAATATAAACTCGGTATTCTGCCGACTCCCAATCTCAGGTTTTCTGAAAACCCGACTGGATCAGCGGTTCAGCCAAGGTTTAAGTTTGCCGTTTGGGTTTGGTTCAATCGCTCATTTGAGGAATCATGCTATGCACGAAGTTGTTACCTATCTACTCTTGGGGATTGCCACCAACATTGACAACATGATCATTGGCACGACCTATGGCCTCAAGCGGCGGCGGATTGATTTTTTGAGTAATCTGATGATTGCTTCCCTCAATGGCGGTGCTACTTTTATTTCTGTTTTAGCAGGGGATTATTTGCGGCGGTTTCTCAGCGAACAGGTGGGAGAGTTTTTGGGGGGGTTAGTGTTTCTGGTTTTGGGGATTGCAACGATTGCCGAAACTTACATGATGGGGAAAGAAGACCAGGAATCTGACGAGGAAGTAATTAGCCCTAAGTCAGGTTGCATGCGAGTTTCTCGCAAAGAAGCCCTGGCCTTGGGGCTGGGTTTAAGTATTACCAATATCGCCGGTGGGGTGGGGGCGGGCTTGGCCGGTTTTGCCGCCCTACAGATGACCATGCTCATGTTTGTTTTCAGCATTTTACCGATTTCGCTCGGTCAATGGTTGGGACAAAATACCGGCAGAAAATTCCCGCAGCACTGGGCCAATATTACGGCAGCAACGGTGCTAACCGGGTTTGGGGTTTGGAAATTGCTCGGGGGGATTGCTTCTTAAAGTTGCCCGGGGTGCGATGACAACGCAACAAGAGGGGGTCGTCAAATACCGAGTGATTCATCAAGTGGGGCAGCCACTGGTCTGGGCGGATTGGCAAGCATTAGAAGGCTGGCGGCAAAAGTTGCAGCGGCAGGGTTGGTTGGGGCAGTACCCGGAGGGTATCAGTTATGGCAATGTCAGCCAACGCCATCCCCAGGGGGGGTTTGTGATTACGGCGACCCAGGTGGCGCATCGGGCCAAACTCACGGTTGACGATTATGTTCACGTGACCGATTACAGCCCTTTGACCCATACGATTACGGTCAACGGCTCTATCTGTGCCAGTAGTGAGGCTCCCACCCACTGGGCGATTTACCGGCTTGACCCCCGGATTCAGGTGGTCTTTCACATTCACTGTGCGATATTCTGGACAAAATTATTACAAAATTCGCAAATTCCCTGTACCCGCCCGGAGATTCCCTACGGTACCCAGGCGATGGCACAGGAAATCCGGCGTTTATATCCGGTGGGCGGTGATCCTTTTGCGCGCAATTGTTTTGTGATGGCGGGGCATCAGGACGGGATTTTCAGTTTCGGGCGCACGGCAGAGGAGGCGGGACAGGCACTATTTCAAGCCATGAAATCAGCCAGGCAATGTTGATCAATGTTTTTAAGGGCACCTTTATTTAGGGGAGACAATGGCAGCCAAGCGGAAATGCTCTGGCCAGAACGCCCCAATGACGGAGAACCAAAACGGGGGGTGCCCCCCTGCGACCGCTTATTCTGAATTAATAGAGGTTCCCATTAGAAAAGATTAGAAAAGTTATTAGAAAAGGGTACCTCTATTTATTGGAGCCAGCAGAACGTTATTTCGCTGGAATACCGAGTTTATGAAAAACCAAGGTCGGGGGTGGTGCCCCTGCGACCACTGTTCAGTAATTTATAGAGGTTCCCAAAAGTTATTAGAAAAGGGATCCATCTTCCCGCGCACCCGGCAGGGGATATTGGTTTCGATGCTGTAACTCAATACCCGCCCGGCAGCACCCACACACTGGGTCAAAAAGTAACCCGATGTTGCCCAAACCGCACCGCTTGCCGATACCGGTAAACCGTCGTGTGCTCCAGGTCGTAAACCACCGACATAAACCTACCCCCTAACCCTGCCAGCCGGTCACCGGTTTTCTCAATCCATTTTCTCGTCAAAAGGGCTAACAGGGACGAGAGATACCATCCACTTGGTCTGGGTTATTTGGTATGCGTCCCGGTATCTATCCCCATCTACCGCCAGCCCTCCCGACCAGATTATAAAATAAGACAGGTCGTTGCCCGAGGAATATAACGTTCTATGACTGCCGCCCTTGCCACCCAATACGAGACCATTATCGGCCTGGAAATTCACTGTCAACTGGGCACGGCAACCAAAATTTTCTGCGGCTGTAGCACGGCCTTTGGTGCCCCTCCCAACAGCCAAGTCTGCCCGGTTTGTTTAGGGCATCCGGGAGTTTTGCCGGTCTTGAATGAACAGGTATTAGCCTATGCAGTGCAAACCGGCTTGGCCTTAAATTGCACCATTGCGCCCTACAGTAAATTCGACCGTAAACAGTATTTTTATCCCGACCTCCCCAAAAATTACCAAATCTCTCAATACGATTTACCCATTGCCACCAACGGCTGGTTAGAGATTGAACTCCCGGATGCCCAGGGCAAATTTTATCGCAAACGCATCACCATCCAACGGCTGCACATGGAAGAGGATGCCGGCAAACTGGTACACGCCGGTGCCGAACGCCTGTCCGGTTCGGATTACTCCCTGGTGGATTTTAACCGCGCCGGTGTCCCCTTGTGCGAAATTGTCAGCGGCCCCGACCTGCGCTCTGGAGCCGAAGCCGCCGAGTACGCCCAGGAGTTGCGCCGCATCGTGCGCTATCTGGGGGTATGTGATGGCAATATGCAGGAAGGGTCATTACGTTGTGATGTGAATATCTCCGTGCGTCCGGTGGGGGAAACCCGCTTCGGCACTAAGGTTGAGATTAAAAACATGAATTCGTTTAATGCCATTCAACGGGCGATTGACTACGAAGCCAAACGGCAGATTACCGCCCTCGAACAGGGAGAACGGCTGGTGCAAGAAACCCGCCTGTGGGACGAGGCCAGCCAGCGCACCATCAGTATGCGCTCCAAGGAAGGAGCCAGCGATTACCGCTATTTCCCGGAGCCGGATTTGCCGCCGATTCAACTCACGCCGGCGCAGATTGAGCAATGGCGGCAACAGCTCCCGGAACTCCCTCACGCCAAACGCCACCGTTACGAGACCGAACTGGGTTTATCCGCCTACGATACCCGGGTGTTGACCGATGAACGCAGCATGGCCGAATACTTTGAAGCCACCGTTGCCGCCGGTGCCGACCCCAAACTCGCCAGTAACTGGATTACCGGGGACATAACCGCTTGGTTAAAGGCGCAAAAACAAGAGATTCGCAGCCTAGCCTGCCGCCCGGAACAGTTGGCCGAGCTTATCGGCTTAATTCAATCCGGCACCATCAGCGGCAAAATTGCCAAAGAATTACTCCCGGAATTGCTCCGCCAGGGCGGTTCCCCCAAAGCCTTGGTGGAAGCCAAAGGGTTAGTCCAGGTGTCCGACCCGGCCATTTTAGGGGAATGGATTGACCAAGTGCTGGCCGCCCATCCCCGGGAACTGGAGCAATATCGGGCCGGCAAAACCAAGCTATTCGGCTTCTTTGTGGGTAAAGTCATGCAGAAGACCGGCGGGCGCGCCGACCCCCAACGCACCAACGAATTGCTCAAACAAAAATTGACCTGCTGATCCAACTGTGCCCAACTGGCGTATTATCAGTAAATAACAATGTCATGCCAAAATTGTTAGCTATTGCCATTCCACCACAGGTCATGCCATGAGCGATACTCCCCAAGAACGTCACCTGTTGGTCATCCAGGATGATTCAGGTTCCCGAGCCATTGCCCTAGAAGCGGCGACCTACTCCTTGGGTCGGGATCCCAGTAATGCAATTGTCTTGCATTCCAAAACCGTATCCCGCCGTCATGCCATCTTATTGCGCCTACCCAACCCGGAGACCAAGGGTTATCGTTACCGGTTGATGGATGGGGATAGCAAGGGGAATCGCAGCGCCAACGGCACGCGGGTCAATAATAAAGAGTGGTCAACGGGTGAGTTGAAAAACGGGGATGTGATCCACTTTGGGGATGTGGCTGCCCAGTATTCGATTACCATTATGACCGAGGAAGAATTCAAAAAACATACGGAAACGATTGATTTTCGCAGTATCAAATCGGAAATGTTAAACACGGAAGAAACGCAGATGTTTTAGGGAGAGGTTAGCAATTCTCATTGAATGGGGAATGGCGGTCGCCGGGGCGCAGCCCCCGATTTGGCTTCTCGCAAATCTTGGTTTACAAATCAAGTCCCATGGCTACAGATTGCCGACGCGATGTTAAGGTCGGAATAGATGCCGATGCTGGGGATGGTACAGGTGGGAACGGGTTGCCCCTGCCCGAAAGACGGGACTGATGACGTACAAGGTCGTGCGGGTCAATCGCTGCCGGTGCGTCAGCGCCGCCATTTCGGTTAAGGGCACCAGCCAGATTTTTTCCTGCGGCCACCCCAGCCGATAACAGACGGCTACCAGGGTATCCGGGGGGTAATGTTTTTGCAGTTGCGCCTGGGCGGTATCCACGAGGCGGGCGCTCAGGTATAGCCCCAGGGTCGCCCGGTGGGCGGCCAAAGCCGCTAAATCCTCCGGCATGGGGGTCACGCCGGCAGTCCGGGTGAGGATGACGGTTTGCACTAATTCCGGTACCGTCCATTCCGTGGTTAACCGCGCCGCCGCCAATTGGATGGCACCGATGCCGGGGACGATTTCGACCGTCATCCCCGCCCGGTGTAATGCCTGAATCTGCTCATGGATCGCCCCATACAAACTCAAATCGCCGGAATGTAAACGTAAAACCAATTTCCCGGTTTGCGCCGCCTGAATCATCAAAGGTAACATGGCTTCGAGCGTCAAACTTTTGGTGGCAATCCGTTCGCAATCCGGGCGAGTCAGAGCGATAATGCCGGGGGGGATTAAGGCATCGGCATAAAATACCACATCCGCCGTTTTGATTAACCGTTCTGCCCGCACCGTGAGCAAGTCGGGGTCACCGGGGCCGGCACCGACGAGATAGATTTTCATCGCTCCCCCAATGGCGCCATCAGCCGGGAATTGCCCCGGTGCCGGAGCCGTAAAAAGACAGGCTGAGGCGGTAACTGCATACTAGATGATTCGCCCTCTTCAAAAATAATCTTAAAGTAATCTTAAAGGAACCTCTCTCAATTAAAGCCGTCGCCGGGGCACCGCCCCCGTTGCTCCATCAACTCGGTATGCCGGCGAGAGCATTGGCTACTGGTTCCCATCCATAGAGGTAACCTTAAAAAAAAAGCAAACCCTGTCCCAAAAGATGCAGATGTCGCTAAGTTAGAGCATACGATAAAAATCCATTATCGAGGTAGGCTTCCGTGACCGGTACAACATCTTTGTCTCCTTATACTCTGGTGATTGACATCGGCGGGAGCGGCATCAAGGCTCTGATTCTGGATGCCCAAGGGCAAGCCATTACCCCCAGAGAACGGCAGGAAACGCCCCGCCCCGCCCAACCCGACCCGATGCTGGCAATTATCGGTAACTTGGCGCAAGGCAAAACCTATGACCGGGTTTCCGTGGGATTTCCGGGGGTGGTGCGCCAGGGGGTGATCCTGACGGCGGTCAACTTGCATCCCGACTGGCTGGGGGTGAATTTGCAGCACCTCCTCCAAGAACGCCTGCAAGCGCCCGTGCGGGTGATGAACGATGCCGATATCCAGGGCTACGGTGCCATTCGGGGGCAGGGCGTGGAATTGGCGGTCACCCTGGGGACAGGGGTGGGTTCGGCTTTATTTACCCAGGGGCATTTGGTGCCGAATGTGGAATTAGGACATCAACCCTTTCACAAGGAAAACACCTACGAACAGTGCCTCGGTCAAGTTGCCCTGAAACGGGATGGGGTGCGCAAATGGAACCGGCGGCTGGGAAAAGCCTTGACCCAATGGCAAAACTTGTTTCACTTTGACCACCTTTACCTCGGCGGCGGCAATGCCAAACATATCCATTTTGAGTTGCCTCCCCAGGTGCAAATCATCTCGAATTTGGCCGGTTTATTGGGGGGAATTGCCCTTTGGCGCGAATAGCCAGAATCGTTTATACCCTCTAGGAATGCCAGGCAGATTGCTACAGCAATCCTCATGGAGGTGGGAACGACGGTCGCCGGGGGGCAGTCCTCGACCTGAGTTCTGGAAAATCGTTGTTGTGAATGCTCCGATTATGACGCTTAACGTTCATAATCGGCTTCCCAATCCTGTTACCGGAGAGGGGGGCGGCATTCTCGCCTACTGCCAGGAACTTTAGCCTTTGCAGCACCCCAGGCCATTTCTGCCTGTGGGTTTTAGGTTCAATTTGTTATACCAACTTTTGACCCGTTCCCTACGTTTATCAATCGGGTGATACCGGGATTTATAGGTTTAGTTATACCTTGCCAAGCAGGTCTTATATCTACCCAGTAGCCCAGAGTTCGTGTCTGGTGGGCAATAGTGCCATACTTGACTGAAATAATTATATTACATCCGCCCCTAACCGGCGAATGACGCTTCACTTTCATTCGTAGGATGCGCGGCGGCATTGCTCAAAGCGGTTCCCAAGCCCAAACTACATCATATACAGGAACTTCCTCTTTCCCATCATTAAGTCTATACTGATACAATTTTTCGCTGTCTTTTTTGACGATATTTCTAACTTTTTTCAATTCCTCTATTCCTCCCACCAAAACGGCTTCAGGATGAATGGGAGTTTCCCAAAATGTCTTAAACATTTCCAAATTAAATTCGTTGTTCTCTAATTTATAAGACTTATGTGGAGTCGTATTCAACCCCAACCAAGTCGTCTCATCCTGAAAATCATTAAAACTCTTTAGCCGTCGGAAAGACCAATAGCGGATCAGATGGGTACGATACAACTTCTCCATGGCTGTTATTTCCTTAAACCTCTAATCTACTGTAGGTCGTTTCTCCCCGCCTGTAAAAATCCCTGCTTTTTTCTGCGGCGGTACCGCCACCAACCAGCCGCCCCG
>CALHCP010000050.1 GCA_937936705.1 uncultured cyanobacterium
TGGGCGGGCGAGCCAGATAGATGCTGGCAGTACTGTGCTCAAGGTCGGTATGGCCAGGAGTCACCGGTTCCGGTTCCAACAAGTCCAGGTCATCTTCATCATCGTTCAATTCCCGCCCCCGGTGCCGCCGTTTGCCCTTGAGGCTGGCGTTCAACTTATTGAGTTTTTCTTCATCGGCCAACTCCTGCTCCCGGGTTTTGCGTTTGGTGGGAGGTTTGTTGTCTTTTTCGTCACCTCCTCGGGGCTTGGTTAGGGTTGGGGGTGGGGCGAGTACCAGTAGCTCCACCGTGCCGGCTTCAGAGACCGGTTCGGTATCAGGGAACCGAGGGGGTTTCAGAGGGGAAACCGCCCGTTCGGGAGGCACGGGGTTGGGATGGGGGGTGGATTTTTTAGGGGGGGTCGGTCGCGGTGAAGACGGTTCACCGACCGGGGGTTGGGGACGCAGTTCCGGCCGTTTGGGGCGATTGGGTTTATGGGGTTGGTCGGGGCGGGTGGGCTCTCGGGGGACCGGGGCTTCCGGTTTGGTGGGAGCTTCCACGCCTGAGCTTTGCCGGTAGCTGTAACTGCGAATTTGCAGTGGTTCTTTATCTTTCTCTTTCTCTTTATCTTTAGTTTTCGGGGCAGCTTCCTTGGGTTTGGGAGTGGGGGGATGGGAACGGCCTTCCCCGCGGGGGATGGGGCGGGGGGGAGCAGGACGCTTTTGAACGGCTTGGCGGATGCGCTCGGCCTCCTCCTCGGTAATCGTACTACTACAGGTTTTATAACTCACGTTCAGACGGTCGCACAGTTCTAGAACCGACTTATTATCTAAGTTCAGGTCACGGGAGAGGTCATAAATGCGGACACGGTCGTTGCTCATGCGCGGCAGTTGGCTTAGGAAGTCGATCAGAGATAATAAGAGGTAATTAAACCCCCATCATACTGTCTATCTATTCTAAATCCTTTCTAAATCCTTGGTGTCCGATGCAGTCGCCCCCTTTGCAATGGTATCCCGGTCACATGGCACGGGCGGTCAGAACCCTGACGGCACATCTGCAACGGGTGGATGTCGTGATTGAAGTCCGGGATGCCCGTATTCCCCGCAGTAGTACCCATCCTTTGTTGGCAACCCTGGCTCCCACCCGCGTTTTAGTCCTCAACCGCCGGGATCAAATTCCCGCTCCGGTGGGACGGGCCTGGGTTGCCCATTTACAAACCGATGACCGCCCGGTGATTCTCACCGAAGCCCGCCAGGGTCAGGGGTTGAGCCAACTCCGGCAAGCCTTGGCGCAGGTGGGGCACCGACTCAATCAACGGCGGCAGCAGCGGGGTATGCTGGCGCGGGCGGTGCGGGTCGCGGTGGTGGGCTGCCCCAATGTCGGCAAATCGGCCTTGATCAATCGCCTATTAGGCCGGCGGGTCGCCCCTAGTGCCCCGAAAGCAGGAGTCACCCGTCAATGCCAATGGGTACGTCTGGGGGGAGATTGGGAACTGCTGGATACTCCCGGCATTTTGCCCCCCCGTTTGGAAGACCAGCAGGCGGCCGTGCATCTGGCGATTTGTGATGACATCAGCGAGGCTGTGTATGACCCCTACCTCATTGGGTTGGCTTTACTGGAACGATTGTGGCTTTTGCCCCCCCAGGCGCGGCAGCCGGAGAATGGGCTGGAACAACGCTACCAACTAGCCACCCACAACCAGACCCCGGAGGCTTATTTGTCGGCTCTGGCCGCGCAAAAATGTAGAGGTGACCTCAACCGCAGTGCCCAGATGGTACTCCATGATTTCCGCAAGGGCACTTTGGGACAAATTGCCTTGGAATTGCCGGAATTGGCTTGACCATAGGCATAGGATTTGCGTTCTGCCGAGCCGTCGCCGTCTAAATCACCGTACCGTTGGGAATCGTGGCATTTTTAATAATCACCACAATACCGCTGCGGATATAAAACCCCAATGTTTCTCGGTCAGACTCCTGCACCCAATCTTTGTTAATAATCTGTACGTCTTTACCAATCCGGGCATTTTTGTCCACAATCGAGCGGCGGATCACCGTATTTTCGCCAATTCCCAAAGGAATATGATGGTCGTTCGGCTCGGCAAACCGTTGCGTATAGGGTTCATAAAAATCCGAACCCATCAGCAATGTATCCTCAATCACACAGCCTGATTGAATCCGGGAACGCACCCCCAAGACCGAATGACGCACCCGACAATTTTTCAAAATGCAGCCGTCACTGATCAGGGATTCACTGATTTCACAGTCCAGCAATTTGGAGGGGGGCAAGTAGCGGGAACGCGTGTAAATCGGCGCCGTTTCATCGTAGAAACTAAACGGCGGTTTGGGTTGTTTGGTCAACGCCAAATTAGCCTCATAAAACGACTCGATCGTACCAATATCCTCCCAGTAGTCATTGAATAGATAAACCTGAATTTTATAATCCTGAATCGCCGCCGGGATCACCTCTTTGCCAAAATCCGTGCGGTTGGCATCCTCCTGTAAAAGTTTGCGCAGAATCTCTTTATTAAACACATAAATCCCCATGGAAGCAATGTAGGGCTTGCGTTGCGCTTCCTCCGGCGATAGCCCCAACACCGTCGTATCTACCCGCATTTCTTGGAGTGCCGCCCCCTTGGGTTTTTCCCGGAAGGCCACCACCCGCCCCGTGGCATCAATTTTCATCAAGCCGAAGGCCGAAGCCGGTTTTTCCTCCACCGGAATCACCGACAGGGTAATGTCCGCCCCGGTTTGTTGATGCCGGGCAATAAAATCCCGGTAATCCATGCGGTACAAATGATCCCCGGAGAGAATCAGGTAGTGATCCACATCCCAGGTCTCAAACAACCACAGATACTGACGCACCGCATCCGCCGTCCCTTGGAACCAACCCGGATTATCGGGGGTCTGCTGCGCCGCCAACACCTCCACAAAACCATCTACAAACCCGGAAAAGGCATAGGCACGATTAATATGGCGGTTCAAGGAAGCGGAATTGAACTGGGTCAGCACATAAATTTTGTGAATTTCCGAGTTAATGCAATTACTGACCGGAATGTCAATCAAGCGATACTTCCCGGCCAGGGGCACCGCCGGTTTCGCCCGTAATTTGGTCAAGGGATAGAGTCGCGTCCCGGCACCACCGCCCAAAATTATCCCTAGAACCCGCTTCATGGTCTCTGCCTCCCCTTGCGGTTGTCAGTACCAGTGTCCCCCGAGATGGCATCCCTGACAAGAGCACCTGCTTCAGTTTTAGCACGGGGGCACCTGGTCGTCAGCCGGAAAAATGGATCGGGTTGTCCGTTTCCCCCAGCCGCAAGTAAAACAGAATCGGCAGGAGAATCAGCAACATCAACACCACCGATAAAGCCGCCCCTAAAGGCCAATCCAGGGTTTTGAGAAACTGATTTTGGATCAAATTCCCCACCATCAAACTCTTGGCACCCCCCAAAATATCCGGGGTCACAAACGCCCCCACCGCCGGAATAAAGACCAGCAGACACCCCACCCCAATCCCCCGCAGACTCAAAGGCAGCAACACCCGCCCCAAAATTTGCCAAAAATTGGCACCCAAATCCTGCGCCGCCCAGACTAAATGAAAATCAAATTTTTCCAACGTGCTGTACAAAGGCAAAATCATAAAGGGCAGGTAGCCATACACCAACCCAATCCCCACCGCCAACGGCGTAAATAACAGATTCAACGGCTCAGCAATCACCCCCATGCCCATCAGCAGCGCATTGATCCATCCCCGCTGTCCCAGCAACACCATCCAGGCGTAAGTGCGAACCAAAAAATTCGTCCAGAAGGGAATAATCACCAACAGCAACCCCACCGTGCGCCAGGGTCGCGGTTGACTCACCAGCCAAAGCGCCAGGGGATAGCCCAGCACCAAACACACCCCAGTCGTGGCCAACGCCAAACCCACCGAGCGCAGGAGAATTTCCGTATAAATCGGGTTCAGCAAGCGGACGTAATTTTCCCCCGTCCACTGCCACACCACATTGCCGTAACCCTGATGGGTCAAAAAACTATAAGTCACCAACAACCCCAGGGGCAGCACAAAAAATATCCCCAACCAAAGGACAGGCAGGACTAGAAAGCCCCACCACGCCCACCAAGAACTATCCATGCCCCCACTTCCGTAATCCTACGGATATGCGACCGATCACCTAGGTACCAGCTTGCAGCTCTACCTTTTCAGGATACCCCTAAGCCGCCGCCAGATAGCGGGTCACCACCGCCTTCAACTCGTCTGGGGTCGCCGGTTTCTCCATCACCTCATTGGCTCCCGCCAACCGGGCTCGGGCCCGGTCTAAAAGACCCCCATTCGCCGTCAACAGCACAATCGGCGTGTTCTTGAGAACGGGAGACTTACGCAGCAGGGAACAGATCTCCAAACCGTTCACCTGCGGGAACAGCCAGTCCAGGAGAATGACATGCGGGCGGGTTTGGATCAACGTCCCCAAGCCCCGCAGCGGGTCTTCCAGGGTCACCAAATCAAACTCATCCCCCAAAGCCGCCGCCACACTCTGCAAACAGGCCGGGCTATCATCCACACAGGCCACCACCGGCTTGGGCGCTTCCGGTTCCGGCACCACCGGAGCCAAGTCCTCCAAGGCTTGCAGACGGAAATAGCCCTCCCGCACCAGCGTTAGCAAGGATGTTCCCACCATCGGCAACTCCGCCCCGGTGGCCACCGCCAAATCCCAAAAACTGTTCTCCCCATTGCACAAACGGGACAGGGTCAGAAACGTCTGCGCATTCACCCGTTGTTCCAAGCGGCGTTTCTCAATAAACTGAGGCGCCATATCCGGGGACGTGGCCCGCAGACCCACCTGCTGCCACTTCTGCCACAGCTGCTCCACCTGCTGCCATTCCTCCGTCACCACCAAGAGGAGCAATTCGCCGCTCAAGCGCGCTTGCCCATCCCAATAACCCCGCACCTGACCGACACCCATCTGCGCCAAGGTGACCGCCTGCGCCAAGCCAAACAATACCTCGGTCACCGCCCCCCGAATCACCTGTTGCGCCTGCTCCCGGCTGATTTGTTGGGCAGCCACGGCCTGGGTTAACACGTCATATTCCCAAGCCACCTCCGGCGACCCCTGCACCGCCTGCAATTCCGGGGCAAACTTACCGGTCAACCGGCGCCACCGCCGATAGCGATGCTCGCCCCCGGTCGCAAACAGTAAACGCCCCCCCAGAAAAAACAACGACCACTGCTGCCGGCTATCCCCAAGCCGCAACTCCCCCGATAGCCGATTCGCCTGTACCTTGCTCCACAAGGAGCGCAACTCTGTGACCGTAAACGTCTGTCCCGACATGCTCTGTACCTCCCAAATTTCCGTAGTCTTACTCAACCGACTGATGACATCTTAACATCGCTTTACAAGAATTGCTACATTTTCTTAATCTTTCCCCTCTGAAACAACCATGACACCAATTTACTCGCTCCCTGGCCGGCTTGTAAAGCCTGTTGTACTGAACTTATAGCTTAGTATAAGCTAGATTTTGTATGTATTTTATATTAATATTTTACTAATAAAACTTGCAGATAGCCATTGGAAGCGCCGTCACCAAAAGCCCATGGCGCCAGCGTCTTGGTGAATATACTTAGGTATTTCTCCGTATAGGGAAAAATTTGGAGCAGTGATCCGGGGGAAAATCCTTAAAAAATCTTGATCCTCGACTTTTCTCCGTATATTTACTGAAATTGGGCTGAGCGATGCGGTTAACCCTGCGGCGGTTTGATGAACGCTCAGCCCGCTGAGTGCCGAAATTGGGCCGGGTCTTGATCCCGCCGATGCTGGGTGGGGATGGGGATGCCCTGCCGGTCGCCCGCCAACGCCGCCGTCTGTTCCAGCGCCGTGCGCAGGTGTTTGGCCGCATAAATACTCATATCCCTGGGCACACTGACCCGGTCCCGCAGGTAGCGCAAGGCCGCATCCGCCCCCGGCGGCGGTGGGCAGGATTCCCTCGTCCATAAATAAGTCAAAGCGCACCGCAGCGCCTCATCCATCAGCTCAGCCGGTGCCGGATTCACCCGGATGAGATTCGTCCGATGTTTCAGCACCCGATGCAGCGCCTCCAGGCGACTGGTGGCCGGTTCAGGGTAGCGGGCATCCGGCAAATCCCACCACGGCCCGTGATCCACCCGTCGTTGATGCGCCTGCGTCACCGGGCTGTCATTGGCCCAACAGCCCCCCATCTGCGGCGGCAAATCGTGGGCATGGGTATGAAAATCGCCCTGCGTCCCCCGATAGGTCAAGCGGGTTTCCATGGCATCAAACCAGGCCGACAAAGCTGGATTTTGCTCCCGCAGGCCATACCCCTTGTAATAATAAAGACTGGCGTGCATCCGCTCCACATAGGGGGCAAAAATCACATCAATCGCACTAAAATCACCCAAAAAATAAGCCCCAGGCGTGCGCTGCAATACCTCTTCCACCCGATCCACCACCCGTTGAAATTGCGCTTGATGGGCTTGTTCCTGTTGGGGCGAAAAACTGGGCTGACACAACCACAGGCACCAAGCGCGAAATAATAATCGCTCCAACTGCCGTAAGGCTATCGCTTCCGGGTCTTGCAGACCGATTCCCAGTGCGCCAAACGCCTCTTCCAACGCCATTAAAATATCATCGCTTTCGGTGATCAACCGCCCATCCAATTCCAGCGCCGGTAACATCCCCGAACGCACCTTGCGCTGGTACCAAGCCTCCTTTTGCCCGTAGCAAAACATCGTCACTTTGGCAATCCGATAAGGGATGCGTTTTTCTTCCAGCCACAGCCACACCTTTTGGCAATAGGGACACCAGGCATGGTGATCCCGGTACAAAGTCACTCGCACATCAGCTTCACGGTGGCCAAACAAACGCAGTTGCGCTTGGGCATTCGTGGCACCGTTGACTCGGTCAAACGACCAATCATCCAACGCCGCCAATTCCGACCAAGTCAGGGGAGGCATCGGTCATCCCTCCCCAGAGCGCCGCTCATGGCACTCTAACGGTCGTGACCACAGATAGTATCGCAGTGACTGCGACAACCCGAGCGGTACGGGCGTGGCATGGTCTAAATCCAGCCGCTGCCATCCCCCCATCCCACCCGCCGCGGTGCGATAGAGCAGAACGCGGTCACCCAATAAAGCCCTCAGAAAATCGACCACATCCTCCGTCACCTGCTCATCTCGCTGGGCTTGGGAGAGCGTGGCGTCGTCGGGATGGAAATGCCCGTGAGCAATCCGTTCGATCCACACCGTGGCCTCGTTACCGTCATCGTAAATCAGGACTCGCCCCACCGCGGGTTGTGCCGCCGGAAAGGTCGCAATCGGCCGGGGTGGAGTATCCAACTGCATCTCCCAACCCGCAAACTCGCGCTGCAAAGCCGGAATCAGACGGTCACGAAGCATCTGAGGGTTAACCGTTTATTTCGTTTCCAGTCTAGCGGTGACCGGCGGTTGTCCGCGGTACCATTCCCCCACCCGCAACGAACCCCGCCGCCATCGCCACACCAGCCGCCCTGCCTCTACAAACTCCCGCCACCGGCGCAGCCAAATCCCCAAATAACGCGGTTGCAGATGCTGCCACACCGGCAGGTATTCATTTTCCCAGGCATCCAAAAGCGATAAAAATAGGCGCACCTCCACCCAGGAAGCCGTAGGAGCCAAACGAATCCGCAGGCGTTTGGAAGGTCCCCAGGTGGAAAACATGCGTTTGCGACAACAATCATTGACCACCAACGCCGGTATTTGAATCGTTAACGTCGCCGCCACCGGTTCCGATAAAGAGGTCACGGTACGCCGCCGAAAATCCAAGAACCAGTAGTAATCTTGCTGCTGGTGAATGTGAAATAAAACCGTCATCTGAGACAGTTTGGGCAGTCCGGGCGGGAGAGCCTGCAACAAAGCCGTAAAATATCGTGCAAAGGCGGGATAATCCGGCTTCACCTGGGCTTCTCGAGCGTATTGTCTTTCTAAAGTCAGGTGATATTTTTTTTGTAAATCAGCAATGTATTGGTCTGCCTGTTGATAAGCAAATTCCCGCAGCCGGAATCCCTCAGCCTCTGACCAGCAACTTCCCGGCGGCATTAAAACGCATTGGGTGGGCAATCCCCGCTCTTGACTGGTTTGATTGCAATAGGTGACTACCGCTTCCGGGGAAACCGCCGTGGCATTAAACTCCTGAGTTTCTCGGTGTAAAAAACAATGATTACTGGCGAAAGGAATGGCATATTTTGCCCCCACCGTCAAACTAAATTCCGTAAACTCTTGGATATATTGCTGAGCCGAGCGGAACTCCCCAAACCGTTCGCGATAATCGACAATGCAATAGGGAATCGCCGATGCACTGGAAAAACTCCGAAACACAAAATCAATTTGCGGGAATTGCCGAAGAATCGCTCGGAGCGGCCAACCGAACAATTTACAGTCATTGGCATTAAACAAGGTCGTTTCCCCATTGGTAATCACCACGGCCGAATCCACCGTAATCCCGAATTGAAAGGAGTATAAAAATAACCGATTCCCCAGTTTTACCCGACCGCCGTGGGGAATTTCGGTAATGTTTTTGAATCCCAAATCCTGCAAATCCTTGACCATGCGCCGGGTATGCACCAGCGGAACGAGCATCCGGGTTTCTCGGTCAAAATGGCGCAGAGACGGCCCATGAAAATGATCCCAATGCAAATGGGTAATGTAAATGTAATCCGGTTGTAATCCCTCAATCAATTCCGCGGGAGCTTCCGGGAAGTTCCACCAACTGCGCCAATAGCAAGACCCGCGCAACCAAGGGTCAATCACTAACGACACCCCTTGGTCTTGTACTAACAAACCCGCATGACTGAGGATGGTAAATTGCATCGGCACCTCACGACACTGGCTTTAGGTTAACGCCGGGGGGAAATGATTGCCCATGCCCACCGCCGGATTGATTCCAGGGAACCTCTATAAGTGCCGGAGCGCAGCCCCCGTTTCTCTATCGACTCGGTATGCCAGCGAGAGCGGGGTCGGCTGGCTCCAATCACATAGAGGTGCTTTCAGCCATCATCTGATTATGGCATAATAATAATTCCCTGGGCGGATGGCGGAACTGGTAGACGCAGCAGACTCAAAATCTGCCGGTAGCAATACCTTGCGAGTTCGATTCTCGCTCTGCCCATAACGGACAATGCTGACGGCGCAGGGGTTTTTCAGATTCAGGCTATACTGAAAACCGCAGAGCGTTTCTTTAGAGAACATACAGGGTCATGGCAATTGTGCGCCGGCTGGCTGCCCGTAAACAACGAGCCAACGAGGTATTGGTGCGCCTCAAACGCCGTTACCCGAACGCCACCTGTACATTAAATTACCAAACGCCGGTGCAATTGCTGGTTGCCACCATTTTGTCGGCTCAATGTACCGATGAACGAGTCAATCAAGTCACGCCCGCCTTGTTTGCCCGCTTCCCCGATGCCCCGGCGCTGGCGGCGGCAGACCTGGAAGAACTGGAGAATTTAGTCAAATCCACCGGTTTTTACCGCAACAAAGCCCGGCACATTCAGGGAGCCTGCCGCAAAATTGTCAACGAATTTGGAGGACAAGTTCCCAAAGAAATGTCTCAATTATTGACCCTGCCGGGGGTAGCCCGCAAAACCGCCAATGTGGTGCTGGCGCACGCCTACGGCATCAACGCCGGGGTCACGGTGGATACCCATGTCAAACGGGTGTCCCGCCGTTTGGGACTCACTCAGCATAACGACCCCATTCGTATCGAACGGGATTTGATCGAACTATTACCCCAACCCGATTGGGAAAATTGGTCAATCCGATTGATTTATCACGGACGGGAAACCTGCACCGCCCGCAGTCCCCGTTGTGGGGAATGTTTTTTGGCAGACGTATGCCCTGCTAAAGATACACTCATGGCCGCTTAAACCTCAACTTCTCCCTAATGGATGGATGACCTTAAATACACCGATTGTTTTTTTAATTTTTCGCCGCCCGGATTTAACCCAACGGGTATGGGAGCGCATCCGGCAAGTCCGTCCCAAAACTCTATTGGTCGTTGCCGATGGTCCTCGGGATGAGGCAGAAGCAGAAAAGTGCGCTCAAGCCCGGGCGGTGATTGCACAAATTGATTGGCCATGTGATGTTTATAAAAATTATGCTGAAACCAACTTGGGCTGTAAAAAACGGGTATCTAGCGGCATTAGTTGGGCATTTTCTTTGGTGGAAGAAGCCATTATTTTAGAAGACGATTGCTTGCCCGTACCCAGCTTTTTTACCTTTTGTGAAACCCTCCTCAATCACTATCGCCAGGATGAACGCATTTTTATCATTTCCGGTAATAATTTTCAAGATGGTAAAATACGTTCGCCCTATAGCTATTATTTTTCTAAATATCCCCATATCTGGGGTTGGGCAACCTGGCGCAGAGCCTGGCGATATTGGCATGACCATCCCGATTTATGGACAGAATATAAAAAACTCGATTTAATTTCAGCGATTCACCCTCATCCCTTAGAGCAAGGCCATTGGCAGGGGATTTTTGACGCGATGTTTTACCATCAATATCCCGATACTTGGGATTATATTTGGACTTTCGCCTGTTGGTCACAGGGGGGATTAAGTATTGTGCCCAATGTGAATATGGTCAGTAATTTAGGCTTTCGGGAAGATGCCGCTCATACCCGTAATCCCGATCATCAAAACGCCAATTTAGCCGTGGCCGATTTAGAACAAATCACCCATCCGCCGTTTGTCGTCGTGGATCGTTGCGCGGATGAATATACATTCCAAAGGGCATTTGGTATTCAAAAACGTCCTCCCTTGTATCGCTGGCGCAGAAGGTTGGCCAAATTAAAAGATCGAATCAGCCGGATGTTTATTCAGAACACCAACTAATTAGGTACAAGCAGTCGCCGGGGCGCAGCCCCCGTTTCTGGTTCGCCGCCATCTCTGGAGGCTCACGGGGAGATTCTCGGTTGGTTGTCATCAAATCGCAGCTTCGGTTTTCCCCAAACCGTTGTTCCCTCTCAGGGCAAAATCACCAAAGTACCGCTGACTGCCCCTTTGCTAATCGTTCGCTAATCCCAATCATCGGCAAAGTCCCATTCATCTTCAGACGGGGGCGGTCGGCGCCGGGGATATTCCACATAGTCCGGTTCCAAAACAATCGGCTCCTCTGCCTCTTGAGGGCGTTGCCGTTTGGGGTGGGTCAACCATCGGTCTAACCCCCAAGAAACGCATACGCCTAATAAAAACGAGAGGCAAAACCCCAACCCTAAGGACACAGGCACCACCGGTTGACCCAAAACCACCAAACGCACCCAGGGTTGCCAATTTTGCCCCAAAAAAACCAACAATAATAATCCCAAAATCAACCCCAACCCCTTCATAACCACCGCCGTAAGGGAACGCAATCCATATCCAATTGATCCAAAGCCCTGGCTACGACAAAATCCACTAAATCCAGGATGGATTGGGGCTGATGATACCAAGCCGGGATCGCCGGCACAATCCTCGCCCCCGCTTCCGCCAAAGTCGTCAGATTCCGTAGATGAATCAGGCTAAACGGGGTTTCCCGCGGTACCAGCACCAACCGTCGCCCCTCTTTCAAATGGACATCAGCCGTCCGTTCTAACAAATCGCCGCTCAGGCCACCGGCTAACTTCGCCACCGTTCCCATACTACAGGGCATTACCAACATCCCCTGGGTACGGTAAGAGCCGCTGGCCATGCCCGCCCCAATATCGTTCCAATGGTGGCAGAGCAGTTTCCCGGCGGCGGGTACGCCTACCTGTGACCGCCAAAAGCCCTCTTGAGCCGCCACTGCCGGAATTTTGACACCCATCTCTTCCCGCCACACCGCATAGGCTCCCTTGGAAAGAACCAGTTCGACGATGGCCTCGGATTGTAATAAATACTTCAGAGCTTGCAGGGCGTAAACTTGCCCCGATGCCCCGGTGACGGCCAGGATAACGGGTCGTTGTGCCCCATTCATAGCTGGGTCGCCTGTTGCACCAAAGCACAAATATCGGCGTAACTGAAACCCAAGTTCTCGCCCAGGATCACCACCAAGTCATTTTCTTCAATGAGCGTCTGACCGTCCACCAGGGCTAATTGGGCGATCATTTTCAGGGCAATCTCCCGATCCTGGGGCACCAACCCCTGCACCCCCGCCCAAAACAACTCCAGCGGGTCAACTTCCCGCAACCACTGCTCTACCTGTCGGCGCAGATGCGGGCTGAGAACAACCCCGGCAGCCGCCAACTGCGTCTCTAATTGCGCCAGTTCCGTGGGCAACACCTCGTCATCAATGGCAATCATGGCGGTAGCCAAAGCCGCCAGGGATTCTTGCCGGTCAAGGCTCAGAGCCGTGACCATAGGCTCACGCAAACGCTTCCAGACGTAACGCATACCGGCGGCGATAAGGGTCACCCCCATTCTAACCCGGTCATTTCCCAGGGACGCTGGATCAGCGCCGAGCCGGTGCCATAGCTGATAGTTAGTTTCAATAAAAAAGCCAGGGCATGCCCCCCGGCTGAGCTGTGTATCCATCTGAGAGAGGAGAACTCTGGGATTACCCTAACATTTATTGATAAATAGTGTCAATAAATTAGGTAGAAGCCATTTCCAGATTCGGTCAACACACCAAAGGGCACCTCTATAGGAATATGATTTGACTGGCGAACAAAAATTTTACAGAACCAAGTCGGGGGCGGCGCCCCTACGACCGCTTATCTGTAATTTACAGAGGTTCCCCAAAGAAAAAGAATAATAGCGACGAGACCAAAAGCCCGGTAGATGTGCCGATGACGGTCATAGCGCCCCATCATCCAGGCCAAACAGTACTCGACTTTCCATCGGTGGCGGCAGCCAACTCCCACTCGCCGCTCGCAGGTCGGGATGGTGATGCCGCTGTAACCTGCGGCAAAAGTCTGCGCTCTCATAGGCTTTGTCCACTACCCACCGAGTGCCGCTAGTGACCATTGATTCAATTTCTTTTCTTTCTTCTTAGGAATCAGCGGTTTGCGCACCGCCCATTGCTCATCGGTTAAATTATGTCTGCTCATAGAGGATTTTCTGCTGGCTCCAATCAATAGAGGTGACCTTAATAAACAATCAACAATTTCATTGATTAAATAACGATTTATTGCGGTTTTCATTCTATTCGAGACAAGTTTTGCAGAGTCTGTTAACTTAAAATTCAAGCAAGAATTTAGAATTTGAGGTAATGGCGTGAAACGGTTGGCAGATACATGGATTGACCGGTGGTGTCAAGAACAGGGCTGGACAGAGTGGGTTGCGAGCGGGGGCACCTATTGGGCGTTTCCTCCCCATGCCGTGATGCCGGTGCCCATCCCGACCGAAGTGTTACAAGAACTTAAAGCCACCCATGGTTTATCCCCCCAGGAACGCTGGGGTGTTGGTATTGTAATTGTTAGTACACTAATCGCACTGTTTGGCAGTTGGTATAGCCAGTGTCCGTTGCCTTTGGTGGGAGCCTTTACCCTAGGAGCATTGCTCACGGCGGCGATGGATGATGAAATTTAGTCGCCCGTAACCAGGTCTGGTAAACTCAAGCACCCCAATCCACCCATGTAACTCCATCATCCCAACCCTGAAGCAGCCTATCTCGGCCTACGAGCCATGAAAATGGCGGCGGAGCGGGAAGGCACGCTCTCCCTAGCGGTTCCATCATAATTTTGCGACAAGCGGTCGCCGGGGCGCAGCCCCCGACTTGGGTTCTCCAGTGCATCGGTTCATATCTGGGGCAAAACGGTTCTAACTTCCACGTTCCCAGGTTTGCCCATCGGGTCAGGGTTGAGGATTAGGGGTGGGTTTACCGAGAATTGCGGCCAATTTTTCGGGAAAATCGCCGGTCATAATCGCCTGTCTTAGCCCCAAGCTAAAACGCATCAATTCGGTGATATTGTGAATCGAAAGTAAGGTATAACCCAGCAATTCCCGTGAGCGAAATAAATGGCTTAAATACGCCCTGCTAAAATTTTGACACGTATAGCAAGGACAGGTGGCATCTAAGGGGCGTTCATCCCGCTGAAACACGCGATTTTTCAGATTCCAGCGTTCTCCTTGCACCAAAACCGCCCCATGCCGCGCCAACCGGGTGGGAATGACACAGTCAAACAAATCCACCCCGGCGCTGATCGCCAAAGCCATTTCCCGATAGGTGCCTACCCCCATTAAGTAACGGGGTTTATCGGCCGGTAAATAGGGAGTAACTGTTTGTACAATGTTGTGAATTAAATCGGCGGGTTCCCCCACACTCACCCCCCCAATCGCATAACCCGGCAGGTCATACTCGGTAATTTGTTGAGCCGACAATCGCCTTAATTCGGGATACACTCCCCCCTGCACAATGCCGAATAACGCCTGATCCGGCCGTTGATGGGCACGGATACAGCGTTTGAGCCATTCATGGGTGCGATGGACTGCCTTTTGGACGGTATCTATACTGGCCGGGTAGGGGGGACATTCGTCAAAAGCCATGATCACATCGGCGCCCAAGGCATTTTGGATGGCGATGGATTTTTCCGGGGTGAAATGGATCAAATCCCCATTCCGAGGCGATTGGAACGTGACCCCCGCCGCCGTAATTTGCCGCAATGCGCTTAAACTAAACACCTGAAACCCGCCGGAATCGGTCAGGATCGGCCCCGGCCAATTCATAAACCGGTGCAGACCGCCGCAATGCTGCACAATGTCCTCGCCGGGTTGTAAATGCAGGTGATAGGTGTTCGCCAAAATCATCTGCGCCCCGGTGCGCGCCAACTGGTCGGGAGCCACCCCCTTGACCGTGCCCAAGGTGCCCACCGGCATAAACGTGGGCGTGAGTACCGGCCCGTGGGGGGTCTGCAATAGCCCCGCCCGCGCCTGGGTCTGAGTACAGGTCTGCACTACCCGGAAGGCAAAAGTCACCGCCACACGTTTGTGCCAAAGTCTGCTAAATTTTTAACAAGATTTAATTTCTGTTGAACCCCCTTATCCCCATTTCCCATGACTGCCCACATTCGCAATGTTGCTATTATCGCCCACGTTGACCACGGTAAAACGACCCTGGTGGATGCCCTCTTGAAGCAGGCCGGGGCGTTTCGTCAAGGTGAGGAAGTACCCACTTGCGTCATGGACTCCAACGACCTGGAACGGGAGCGGGGGATCACGATTTTGGCCAAGAATACGGCGGTTCGATACAAGGATTATTTGATCAACATTGTGGATACACCGGGGCACGCCGACTTCGGGGGTGAGGTGGAGCGGGTGTTGGGCATGGTGGAGGGCTGTTTGCTGATTGTGGATGTAAACGAAGGCCCGATGCCCCAGACCCGGTTTGTGTTAAAAAAAGCGCTGGAAAAGGGTTTGCGCCCGATTGTGGTGCTGAACAAAATTGACCGTCTGCGGACCGACCCCCACATCGCTCTGAATAAGGTTTTGGATTTGTTTTTGGAATTGGGCGCCGATGATGACCAGTGTGAGTTTCCCTATTTGTTTGCTTCGGGGATGGCCGGTCATGCCCGCCTGCGCCTTGAAGATGAGCCGGTGGATATGCAGCCTCTGTTTGAAGCCCTGTTGCACCATGTGCCGCCTCCGGCCGGGGATGAAAATAAACCGTTGCAATTGCAGGTGACGACCCTGGATTATTCGGATTATTTGGGGCGGATTGTCATCGGTAAAATTCACAACGGTAAAATTACCAGCGGTCAACAGGCGGCTTTGATTACGGCTGAGGGGAAAATTATCCGTTCTAAAATTACCAAACTGCTCGGTTTTGAAGGCTTGAAACGGGTGGAATTGGCCTCGGCGACGGCGGGTTACATCGTGGCGGTGGCCGGTTTTAGTGAGGCCAATATTGGTGAAACGATTACCTGTCCCGACAACCCGATGGCGCTGCCCCTGATTAAGGTGGATGAACCCACTTTGCAGATGACCTTTTCGGTGAATGATTCGCCGTTTGCCGGGCAAGAGGGTAAGTTTGTCACCTCCCGGCAGTTGCGGGAACGGCTGCTGCGGGAATTGGAAACGAATGTGGCGTTGCGGGTGGAAGAAGCGGCAAGTACCGATAGTTTCTTGGTATCGGGGCGGGGGGAATTGCACCTGGGCATTTTGATCGAAACCATGCGCCGGGAGGGGTATGAGTTTCAGGTTTCCCAGCCGCAGGTGATCTACCGCCAAATTGACGGTCAACCCTGTGAACCCTATGAATATCTGGTTTTGGATGTGCCGGATGAAGCGGTGGGCAGTTGCATCGAGAAGTTGGGGCAACGGCGGGGGGAAATGCAGGATATGCAAGCGGGCGGGAATGGCCGTACCCAGTTGGAATTTATCATTCCGGCGCGGGGCTTGGTGGGCTTCCGGGGTGAATTTTTGCGCCTCACCCGCGGGGAAGGCATTATGAGCCATAGTTTTCTGGATTATCGGCCTTTGGCCGGCAGTGTGGAAACTCGCCGCAATGGGGTTTTAATCTCGCTGGAAGAAGGGGAAGCGACCTTCTACGCCCTAAAAAATGCGGAAGACCGGGGGGTCTTTTTCATCTCGCCGGGAACCAGGGTGTACAAGGGTATGATTGTGGGGGAACACAACCGTCCCCAGGATTTGGAACTGAATGTGTGCAAAACCAAGCAGTTAACCAATATGCGTTCGGCGGGGGCGGAAGAATTGACCCAACTGCAAACGCCGGTGGATATGAATTTGGAGCGAGCCTTGGAATACATCGGCCCGGATGAATTGGTGGAGGTCACCCCCAAGTCGGTGCGTTTGCGCAAGCTGAATAAAAAGCTGGCGCGTCGTTAAGGGCACCATTGCCGGACTCCACTGTAATTCTTGCCACTTCACAAACCGGTTGTGCGCCCTCTCCATACCCGTTGAGAGTCGTAGCGATACCCCCCGCAGACAGTTGCGGATGGCGGTCGCCGGGACGCAGCTCCCGTCTCTGGTTCTCCAAAATCTTGGTTCGCCAATCCGGGCTATTAAAAAACCCCTCTCCCGGAGGAAAGGGGTTTGGGTTTGCAGTGGCCGGGAATTAAGCGGTCACCAACTTGCGGGTCACGGCTTTCAGTTCCCCTTTGGCATATTTGACCGCATACTCTTCACAGGTCATTTGCTTGATCTTGCTGGCATTGCCCGCCGTCCAGAACTGTTGATAACGGTCGGCACACACCCGCTGCATGTACTTGATGGAGGGCTTCAGGAAATGGCGGGGGTCAAATTCCTTGGCATCTTTCGCCAGGGCTTCCCGCACGGCAGCGGTAATGGCCAGACGATTGTCGGTGTCAATGTTCACCTTGCGCACCCCGTTTTTGATCCCCCGTTGGATTTCTTCCACCGGCACGCCGTAGGTTTCGGGAATCGCGCCGCCGTACTCGTTGATCAGGTCGAGCAATTCCTTGGGCACCGACGAGGAACCGTGCATGACCAAGTGGGTATTGGGCAGGCGGCGGTGCAGTTCCTCAATCCGATCCATGCGCAGGATTTCCCCTTCCGGCTTGCGGCTGAATTTGTACGCCCCGTGGCTGGTGCCAATCGCCACCGCCAAGGCATCCAGGTCGGTTTTTTCCACAAAATCCACCGCCTGATCCGGGTCGGTCAACAGTTGGTCGTGGGACAACACGCCTTCGGCACCGTGACCGTCTTCCGCTTCACCCGTGCCGGTCTCCAGGGAACCCAAGCAGCCCAATTCCCCTTCCACGCTCACGCCCAACCCGTGGGCAACCTTCACCACTTCCGCCGTCACGGCTACGTTGTACTCATAGCTGGCCGGGGTTTTGGCATCCTCCAGCAAAGAGCCGTCCATCATCACGCTGGTAAAGCCGTTGCGAATGGCAGAATAGCAGGTGGCGGGGCTGTTGCCGTGGTCTTGGTGCATGGCCACGGGAATGTGGGGATAGGTCTCCACGGCGGCCAGGATCAGATGCCGCAGGAAGTTTTCCCCGGCGTACTTGCGGGCACCCCGAGAGGCTTGCAAAATCACCGGGCTGTCGGTTTCATGCGCCGCCTGCATGATCGCCTGGATTTGTTCCATGTTGTTGACGTTGAAGGCGGGAATGCCATAGTCATGTTCGGCGGCGTGATCCAGCAAAAGCCGCATGGGAACCAGTGCCATAATGTCCTCCTAATGTTGGTGCAGTAAGTGCCGTTGGTCTTTACATTATTTTTAACATCTTCTGCACCCGGTGGGGAAATTTGCCTTGACTAGGGGCAAAGATTTTGTAACCGGGCTAAATCCTGTTGCACTTGTTGGGCGTGGGTTTCCGGTTTCACCTTCCGGTAGATTTGGGCGATTCGCCCCTGGGGATCAATAATAAAGGTATGGCGAAAGACGCCTTCGTCGCTTTTACCCATGAATTTTTTCGGGCCATAACTGCCGTAGGCACGGGCGACTTGTCCCTCTATATCGGCCAGTAATAAAAACGGCAAATGGTACTTACGGGAAAACTTGGCATGGCTGGCTACCGTATCGCCACTGATGCCCAAGACCACCGCCTGGAGCTGTTGCAGTTGCGGGTAGGCATCCCGAAACCCGCAGGCTTCGGTGGTGCAACCGGGGGTGTTGTCGCGGGGATAAAAGTATAAAACCACCCACTGCCCCCGAAATTGCGCCAGGGACACCGTTTGACCGTCGCCGCCGGGCAGACTAAATTCCGGGGCGGGTTGTCCCACCGCCAATTCCACCGCTTCCCTCATGGCCGTTCGGAAATGGGGCTGGGGGTGGTGACAACCGACCGGGGGCGGGGCAGCGTCGGCAGGGGTTGGCTCAGGGCGGTGGCCGGCATTTGTAAACTCACCCGGGCGCCGTACAACAGCCATTCCTGCAAGGTTTTCAAGCGTGCCCGCCAGGTGGGAATCCGGGTGAGGGTGTGCCAGGGTTGGGGATGTTGCCAGCCGTCGAGTTCCCGCTCTAAGGCTTGCAGGGCACTGCGGGCCGCCTGCCAATGGGCTTCGCTGGGGTGGCGGCTGAGTTGAGTTAACGCCGCCGTCACCTGCTGGAGGGTTTGCCGGTCGCTGATGGTGAGTTGCCCCTGTTGGGCGAGAAAGAGCCATTCCCGCTCCTGGGCTTGGTAGCGTTGCAGGGCGTTTTGAAAGGGTTGCCGGTGGGGCAGGGGGGCACTCGGTTGTTGCAACAGCGGTTCTAGTGAGCCGTTGAGGTGGGACATGGCAAACAAGACATATCCCGACCCCAAACCACTGTTGCGCACGGCCTGGACTTGATCCAAGACGGCGGTCGGCGTGGTTCGCATCAAGGCAATGCCCGGGAGAAACAATACGGGGGCTGTCACGGAGATGGCCGGTTTCAGCCAATCCTGCAAGCCCTGGGTATCTTCGGCGTAGGACATCAGCACCACCATATCCACCGCCCCCGTCACCGCCCAGGTTTCCCAGTCCTGCTGCAATCGGTACAACCGGGAGGGGCGGGAGTAGGCAAATACCGACGTGGATAGGATTAAATCGGGGCGTTGTCGTTTCAAACGTTGATTCAGGGTAGTCACAAAGTCGGTTACCTGCTGGGTGCGCCAGTCCGTCCAGTGTTGCCATTCCGGTTGACCGGGGCTGAGCGTCAGGGGGTCAATGCCGGTTAATTGCTGATAGATTTGCCGAGACGCTGAGCCGTAACCGTAATGCACCCCGCCGCTTTGAAAGGGGTAGCGAATGTAATCTAAGTGCAGGCCATCCACCTCGTAGCGGGTGACGATTTCCTCAAATAAACGCAGGAGATATTCCCGCGCCTGGGGGTTGCCGTGATCCAAAAACGGCTTATCCTGCCGCGGCGGAATCACATTGCCCCGGTTGTCCCGGTTCGCCCACTCCGGGTAGGCGGTCAGCACCGGTCCTAGATAACCGGCGGGTTGCTTCAGGAGGGCATTATGCCGTTGGTTGCCCACCGCAAACACCCACACCCAGGGGTGCAGCTCCATACGGCGTTCTTTCGCCAGTTTCACCGCCGCCGCCAGCGGGTCCCAGCCCCGTGTCAGGGGGTTTTGCGCCGGCGCCACCCGGCTGGGATAGATGGGGTAACCGGCATTCACCGTTTCCAAAAAAACCAGGTTCACCCCGGCTGCCTGCATCCGGTCAAAAATCGGCACCAAGCCCGCTTCAGAACGAGCCGCCACAATCGTTCCCCGGTCGAGCCACATCGCCCGCACTTCCGGTTTCGCCTGAGCCGCCAAGGCGGGATAATTTTGCCAGAGTAAATTCTGCGCCTGTAGCCACTGGCTGCGGGCTAATTCCCCCTGATCCGCGGCGATCCAGCCGTCTAACTGTCCTAACACCGTCTCGGCAAACTGCAGCGCCTCCACCGCCCCGGCCACTTGGCGGTCTTGTCCTTGCATCTGCGCCAAAACGACAACCGCCCGCACCCGTTCCACCAGTTCTCCCAACTGGCGCTTCATGGTACGGAGTTGAAAGGGGTTGAGCGAGCGGGGAATCGGACGAGCGGGCAAAACCCAATGGGTGGGGTCTTGGGAATCCAGAGGGATGCCCCCTTCCTGCGCCAGGGCATACGGCGGCGCTAGCGCCAGGGTCGCCCAACAAACAATGATACTGAGGAGCCGTCGCATGGAAAATATCCAAGTTAATCACTTCTCGAAGTGTACGGTAGGAGTGAGGCCAAAGGCAAGTCATATTGACACCCTTGGTAAACTAAAAGCGGCATCTATTGAGGGCATTTGTATTTATGAATGATCTGTTTATCTTGGTCTTAAATGCGGGTTCGAGCAGCCAGAAAAGTTGCCTATATCAATTATCGTCAACATCCCTGCCTGATCATCCTCCTAACCCCCTCTGGCAAGCCCATATTGATTGGGGGAAAATTCCGGGCAAGGCGGCGATAAAAATTAAAGCAAAAAATCAAGTTAATACCCAAGAAATTCCCCTCACCAGCCGCCCGGAAGTCATGCGCTCGGTTCTCCATACGTTAATCGCCGGCGAACTATCAGTCATTGATGATTTTAATGTCATTTCTATTGCCGGACATCGCATTGTCCACGGCGGGACGCAATACTATTTACCCACCCTGATTACTCCCGCAGTGAAACAGGGGATTGCGGATCTCATTCCCCTGGCGCCCAGTCATCATCCGGCTCACTTAGAAGGCATTACCGTCCTGGCAGAACTCCTGCCCCACTGTCAGCAAATCGCCGTATTTGATACGGCATTTCACCATCAAATGCCGTTAGCGGCGCAGGTCTATCCGATTCCCTATGAATGGTATGAAAAAGGCATCCGCCGCTATGGATTTCACGGCATTAACCATGAGTACTGCGCCGGGCGGGCTGCCCAACTCTTATCCCGCCCCTTAGCCGAATTAAAATTAATCTGTTGTCACCTGGGCAATGGGGCTTCCTTGTGTGCCATTCGGGAGGGAAAAAGTGTGGATACCACCATGGGATTTACCCCCTTAGAAGGCCTAGTGATGGGGACTCGCTCCGGTTCGGTTGATCCGGGAATTATTCTGCACTGGTTACGCAATGAATCGTTCACCGGGGAGCAGATTAATCATTTACTCAATCAAGAATCGGGCTTAAAAGGGGTGTCCCAATTATCCGGGGATATGCGGCAGATTTTAGAGGCAAGGGCGCAGGGGCATGCCGGCGCTACTTTGGCGTTTGATGTGTACATTCACCGATTAGCTCAATATGTCGGTGCCATGCTGGCCAATTTGGGCGGCTGTGATGCCTTGATTTTTACCGGCGGCGTCGGCGAAAATGCCGCTCCCGTGCGCGCCGAACTCTGTCAAAAATTGGCATTTTTAGGCATCCATTGTGACTTAGAAAAAAATCAAATGCGCGGCCACGACCGGGATATTGCTACCCCCACTTCCCCGGTGCGAATTTTGGTAATTACGGCCGAAGAAGACTGGGCAATTGCGCAGACCTGTTGGCGGTTCCCATCCGCATAAGGGAATCTATGTAAAAAGTTTATATAAATTAAGGATAAGCGTTCGCCGGGGCGTTGCTCCTGTCTCTGCTTCTCCTCTCCGGTCAGAGGGCTCCCATGGCTATATAGTCAACACCATTTCCCCCCCCAACCCATGAACCTTGCCGAACACCGTCGCCATTTTCCAGCCTTAGCCAATAAAATTTATCTCAACTTTGGCGGGCAAGGGCCCCTACCGACGCCAGCCATGACCGCCATACAGGCAGCGTACCGGCAAGGGCAAGCCTGGGGGCCGTTTAGTCGGCGCGCCTTGGACTGGGTCACCGCCGAAGAACAGCTCACCCGCACCGCCCTGGCGGCAACCCTCAACGTCGCCAGCGCCGATATTACCCTGACCCAGTCCACTACCCAAGGCTGCGCCATCGTCCTGTGGGGCTGGCCCTGGCAAAGCGGGGATCACCTGTTGCTCAGCGATGGGGAACACCCCGGCGTTGTGGCGACGGTCGCCCAACTCGCCCAACGCTTTGGCCTCACCTGGAGTACTTGCCCCCTCAGCTTTAGTAATGATAATATAATTACAATTTTAGAACAAGCCGTCCAGCCCAACACCCGGATGTTGGTGCTCAGTCATATTCTCTGGCACACGGGGCAGGTTTTACCCATCACGGAAATCGGGGCATGGTGCGGCCAACGGGGAATACCGCTCCTGATTGATGGGGCGCAATCCCTCGGCGTTTTACCCTTGGATTTAACCGGGGTGGATTTTTACGCCGCTACGGGGCACAAATGGCTGTGCGGCCCGGCGGGTTTGGGGGTTTTGTACATTCATCCCCGGCAGCGCGAGCGCGTCCAACCCACCCATTGCGGCTGGCGGGGGTTACGGGGATTCAGCGATCACCAACCCCAATGGACGGACGACGGGCAACGACACGAAATTGCCACCAGCGCCTGGGAACTGGGCGTGGGACTGCGAGCCAGTTTAGCCCTGCACCAGGCTTGGGGCACGGCCACCCAACGCTACGAACGCATCACCCACCTGGCCGAAAAACTCTGGACCGAGTTGGGGACAGTGCCCTCCCTCACCCGCCTGCTGCCCTACCCCCCCCACTGCGGCCTGGTGAGTTTTCGTATGCAACAACATTCCCCCGAAGCAATTGCCCAACAACTGGAACAACGGGGGATATGCGTGCGAGCCGTACCGGCGGGAAATTGCGTGCGGGCTTCGCTCCACTACCTCACCACCCCGGAGGAATTGACCCAGGTGGTGCAGGCTCTTCAGGAACTATAGAGACGAACCGACGCCGACGTAGGAACCCCAGAAGAATAGAGCCACCACCGCCAGTACGCCCATCCCGGCAACCGTACCGACCAACCACAGGGGAATGCGCCCAGACATAGCTAAACTCACCTCCTAATGACAGCAATCAGAGTCAATAACCGTTAGTTAAAAAAGTAGCTAGAGAACAAAATCGCCAACACAAAAATCAGCAGCAATCCCAAAAAAAGCGAGGTGCGATTGAGTTCAACCGGTTGAGTATTCGGATTCTTGTCAGCCATGGTCATCACCTCCTAACGGCGGATAAACTGCATCGCGGCAATGGCACCCAGAAAGAAAATGGTCGGCACCGCCAGGGTGTGCACCGCTAACCAGCGCACCGTAAAAATAGGGTAAGAAACCGGCTCGTTCGAGCGATTGGTGGTCATGGATTTTCTCCTAAACTCTGTTCAAAGGTGTCAATCTGTTGCCGCGCCTGATACCGTTCCGACACCACCGGCGGCTTGTCTTGCACGGGGCTGAAATAGGTGTCGGGACGGGGCGTACCGAACACATCGTAGGCCAAACCTGTACTCACAAACAACCAGCCCGCAATAAACAAAGCGGGAATGGTGATGCTGTGGATCACCCAGTAGCGGACACTGGTAATAATGTCCGCAAACGGACGTTCCCCGGTGCTACCTGATGCCATAGAACCAACCTCCTCTCAGGGGTTAACATCACTTATATTAATCTCTATTGTGCCGAGAAACCGCCCCGACTGTACAGGCGGCACAGCAAAATCATCTGGGTGGGCAAAACCACGGTCGCCGCCGCCCCCCGCTTGATCCCCATCTCCATCTCGCAGAGAATCTCTAGGGTTTGCGTCAAAGCCGCCACCGATACGGAGTGCACTTCTTTCTTCAAAAAGTAAAGGCGTTTGCGGTTACCCAAGTTGGTCATTGCCTGCACTTTTTCCTCCGTGACCTGTTGATCCGTCTGGAGCAATTTCACCCACAACCACAGGCGAAACTGACTGACCAAAGTGGCCGTAATCCGCAGCGGCGGTTCATTCATCGTCAGTAAATCGTGCAGCAAATTTAACGCCACCTCCGTCTGCCCCTGGCGAATCGCCTGCGCCAAGGCCAAACTCGTCTGTGTCGTCGCCGGAACCAGCGGTTGAATTTCTTGGGCACGTAAAGGGCGGGGGTCGTCGGGGCGGAGTAGGCTGATTTTCTGCAATTCTTGATTGAGTCGGTGGCGGTCATTGCCCACGGCTGCCACCAGATAATCCACCGCATCCGCGTGCAGGGATAGACCGCAGCTTTGCGCCATATCCTGCACCATTTTCGCCAAAGCCTCGGTTTGCCAGGGAGCAATGGGACTAAATTCCTCCACCCTGAATAATGATGCCAATTTAGATCGATGAGCTTGAGCCGAGAGCTTCTGCCTAGCGGTGAATACCACGTGAGAAGTTGCCGGTAAATCGGGGGCTAAATCCAGTAATGATTGCACCAATTCCGCCGAGCATTCCCCACTCAAAGGCGCATCGGTAATCCAGGTCAAACGCCCGCCGCCGCCGAAGGGTAACGCCCGCGCTGCGGCCAAAGCCTCCTGGATCCCTTCCAGGGAATTGCCCGCTATTTTTTGGTAATTAAAACTCTGCCAATTCGGGTCAACCACCTGCTCAACCAGCTTTTGCACCGCCTGCTTGATTTGGTAGTCGTCTTCCCCCCAATAGTAATACAGTGGCATAAGCGCACCTCTATTTATTGGATTGGAACCAGTAGAAAATGCTCTCGCTGGCATGCCGAGTTTACGGAGAACCCAAGTCGGCGGCTGCCCCCCGGCGACCGCTGATCCCTATGCCCCTAACCCTTAGCGAGGGTAATCTTGACCGCTGCCGTAATAGTATTGCTCAAAACGCCGGCTTTGGACAGAATGCAGCGAACTTTGGGGGAGATTTTGCGCCAACCAAGTGTAGAGCACCAACATCCCATAATGCCCCGTCCAATTCAACAGCGAACCCATGCCGACATGACCGATTACCTGCGCAATTAACCCCGGATTTTTGCGCATCATCCCGATCAACGTTTGGGTTAATCCCGGCAGTTGAATCACATCTTGTAAAAAGGGTTTGAGCACCGCGTCTCCGGCTTCCGCCATGACTGCAAAGGCCGTACTCAACACTTCATTGACAAAATTAGGAGGACAATCACGACCTAGAGGCACCCGCATCACCTCTTGAAATAACCAGGTTAACGACAAATTGGGTTGATAAGGTTGCAGTTCACTCAAACTTTGCCGGTCGAGCGTATCCTCCCGTAAAACCGCATCAATTCCTGCCATCAATCTCGGTAAATGCCGCAATAACGTGCCAAATCCGCCGAAACTCAAAGGAGATTGCATACCGCTGCTATCGCCTACGGGTAAAATTCGTGCCCAATGACTCCCCAGGGGACTGCGGCGATAACTGGGGAAAAATCCAAATAAAAACCGTTGCCATGCTAATTGCCCTAAATCCACCCCTTGATAGGCTGGCAAATGTTCTAAGTACGCCTCGCATAATGCCGTTAAACTAGGGCGTTGGGGATGGGCATCCACATAGGTAAAAAGATAAGTTGTGCGGCCGTCCTGTGCCGGAAATGCCTCCCAAAAATACTGACAGGAATTGATAATCGGTGTGGTCGTGACCAGCAAATCCCCGTATTCATGCTCAGGAAACCCTTGGGCACAGCCGCCCACAACCAAACAGACCCCATCGGGAATTTGCCCCCGGCGTGCCAAGCGAGTCAAGGGCGAAAAATGCCCCATCATATCAATCAGCAAACGGCTTTGGTAATTCAATTCTCCCGCTTGAATGGCGATGCCATTACTCCCGATGGTGATGGAATTGACCGCCTGTTGTTCGCCAATGTGTCCCCCCTGGCGGATGAATTTATTTTTGACCAAATCCAGGAGTAAATCCGGTCGCACCCCCCAATTCAAAACATCTTTCACCCACCAGGTTTGCCCCGGATGAAATTGAATCCGAGCGGGATTATATTCGGTAACCGTTACACTGGCCAATTCGCCCCAGGTCAGTAATTCTAAATTCACTAAAACCTGCAATTCAGAACGGGAGATATTCCATTCCTGCCGCCGCCCTTGCAACCTGCCCCGTTCGACCACCGCCACCCGATACCCCTTTTGCCGTAACCCCAACCCCAGCAGCAGCCCCAGGGTGCCCCCGGCGATCACCACATCCCAGTCAATCGGCTCCAAAACCGCACGGGTTTCCACCAGCGGCAACCTCCTCGATGGCTCTTCTGTCCAAGTTCCCCGCCCGGCACCACCGACGGGGAGCGCGGTCATTGCCTCTTGTTTTTTTAGGGCTGACCAAGCTCGCTCCGCCCGCTGCAACTGTTGCCAAGGGTCACCCGGTACCGTTTGCAATAACCGGAAAAGGGGAGTTGTTTCCATCTACCCCAGGCGTATTCCATGTTGCGCCAACGGTTCCTAAGATAGCACAATCATTCCGGCGAACCATCGCCCTGAAAACTGGTAAATCTTGCCCTGTAACTTGTGCTGTAAATCGAGTGAACCAGTGGTGCTAAAAGGACCTCTATCAATTACGGAACAGCGGTCGCAGGGGCGCAGCCCCCGACTTGGGTTCTCCATCAACTCGGTATGCCAGCGAGAGGATTTGCGGCCGGCTCCAATAAATAGAGGTTCGCTTAAGGGAACTTCTATGAATTAGGGAATGGCAGTCGCCGGGGCACAGCCACCGCCTCTGGTTCTTCATTAACTCGGCATTCCGGCGAGATGATTTTCTGCTGGTTCCAATAAATAGAAATGCCCTTAAATTTGCCCGGTGTTACCGAGCGAAACCGACAAGAGCGAACCCAGATTTAATGGCTCTAAGTAACACCGGCTTTTATAATACTAGCAACAAAAAATCGGTTTGTAAACTCAGAAGAAAACCGGCGGTTCACCTCAACGGGGAAGCCAGTATGACAAAGCCAGCGTTCAGGGAACAACCCCCGACTTTGGTTCTCCATGAGACGGTATTCCGGCGAGATCATTTTTGGCCGACTGCAATCAATAGAGGTGCCCGACATTCTCACAATGCAGAAGTGATGGCTATCGGTTCAAGTTTTTCCGACCCGATATTCCCCCATAAACCGCACAATCGGTTCCGTATTCGACGGGCGTAAACTGAACCAAGCCTGGGGCGTCACCAGTTTAATGCCATCGGTGGTATCCAGGGTTAATAAATTCGGGTCAAACCGCTGCCAAAGTTGCGCCAATTCAGAGTGCTGCCCTTGGGCAGTGCCGGTATGATCATCAGATAAATGCACCTGTAAGTGCAATTCATGCTCGCTCAATTCGATGCCGATCCAATGACTTTCACGGCATAAAACGATTCCGGTTTTTTCGATCTTAACTTGCGGTAAAACCGTGCGCCATTGTCGGAATAATTCCCGCAAGGCATCGGTCTTCAAGCCTGACGGGGTCAATTTTAATTTCACACTTTCCCACCGGGGAATCCCTTGCACTAATTGCGATAAGGAACCCCCGCTGGTTGCCAATAAACTGAGGATTAAACCCATCGCCCCCATGCCGTCGCGGGCCAGATGCACCTGGGGGACGATAATGCCGCCACTGCCTTCCCCCCCCAAAATGGCTTGGTACTGCTGCACGCCCGCCACCACGTTCATTTCCCCGACGGCGGTGCGGACAATTTTGACCCCCGGCTGCGCCGATTTCAGGGCATCTTCCAGCGCATGGGTGGTCACTGTATTAACAACTACGGCACCCTCAGGCTGGTGGCGCAACCGTTCTTGGGCGCATAACACCACCGTATGTTCCTCATTCACCGCCTCGCCCCGTTCATCCACCAACACCAGCCGATCCCCGTCCGGGTCGGCGGCAAACCCCAGGTGACAATGGGCGGTGCGCACCAACCGCTTCAGGGTGGCCAAATGGGCGGGCAGGGGTTCCGGTTCCCGGCTGAAATAGCCGTGCAGTTCGGTATGGCAGGCTACCACCTCGCAGCCCAACGCCTGCAGAAAACTCTGCCACCCCACCGCCCCGCTATTACAAGCATCCAACGCCACCCGGAACCGCCGGGCTTGAATGGCCGCCACCGGCAGAACGCTCAGCACGGCGTTTTGGTGTGCCGTCAAACTGCTGCTATCCCCAAGCACGGGTAATACTCGGTCCAAGGGCACTTCCGGGGCGGCTAAATGCCGACGCTGGGCTTCCAAACGCTCCCAGTCCGCCTCGGACAGGAAAAACCCCTGGCTATTGAGAAACTTTAAGCCGTTCCACACCGGGGGATTGTGGCTGGCGGTGACCATCACCCCGGCGTGGTAATCCGGTCGCCGACTAACGGTGAATTGCACGGTGGGTGTTAAAGTCAATCCCAAATCCACCACCCGACAGCCGACGCTCAGCAACCCGGCGCGTACCACATCGGCCACCATCGCCGAGGAATTGCGTCCGTCTCGTCCCAAAACCACCGTGGGGTGGGGATACTGGTTTCGCACCCAAACCCCAAACCCCTGGGCATAGCCGAGCACCGTAGCCGGATTGAGGTTGTCCGTCTCGGCATCAATCGTGCCCCGCAGCCCGGCAATCCCCGCCTTGAGGGTCATACGGCCTCGGCATCCCGTTCGCCGGTGCGAATCCGAATGGCGCCCTCAATGGGAGAAATAAAGATTTTGCCATCCCCGATTTCGCCGGTTCGCGCCGCCGCTATGACCTTATCCACCACCAAATCCACTTGGCTATCTTCGACGATGATTTCTAGTTTTAATTTTTGTAAAAACTCCACCGTATATTCCGAACCGCGATACCGCTCCGTTTGCCCCCGTTGCCGGCCAAACCCCCGAACCTCCGATACCGTCATGCCGACAATCCCCGCATTCACCAGGGCAATTTTAACTTCATCGAGCTTAAAGGGGCGGATAATGGCTTCGATCTTTTTCATACACTCCTCAAAGGCAAGGTGGATGAATCATCTTGACCTTGCTGTTCTATCATTGCCAGGGAACCAGGACTTGTAACTAATGATACCGGATGAGGGACACATCCCTGTCCTGCCGCAGGAAGTGATCGCGGTGCTACAACCGGAAAGCGGTGGTCATTTTCTGGATGCGACGGTGGGGTTGGGGGGACACAGTGAATTATTGTTACAAACGCCGCATATCCAGCTAACGGCGATTGACCGGGATGCCCAGGCGTTGGCACTGGCGCAACAGCGCCTGCAGGGCTATGCGGTGACCTGGTGGCAGGGGAATTATGCGGATTTTCCGGGGGGGGAGTTTGACGGCATTTTGGCGGATTTGGGGGTGAGTTCCCTGCATTTGGATACCCCGGCGCGGGGGTTTAGTTTTCGTCATGCGGGGCCTTTGGATATGCGCATGGATCAGGGGCAAGGCACAACCGCCGCAACCCTGGTTAACCAGGCCGGCGAGCTGGATTTGGTCGCCCTGTTGAGCCGCTACGGGGAAGTTCCCTTCGCCCGCCGCATCGCCCGCCGTATTGTGCAAAACCGCCCTTTTACCGACACGCTCACGTTGGCAGAAACCATTCGGCAGGCGGTTCCTCCCGCCGCCCGGTACGGACGCATTCACCCGGCGACGCAAGTCTTTCAGGCTCTGCGGATCGCCGTGAATGAGGAATTGACCAGTTTAGAGCGGTTTTTGGCGCGGGCGCCGGCTTGGCTGAAACCGGGGGGGCGATTGGTGGTCATCAGTTTCCACAGCTTGGAAGACCGCATCGTCAAATGGGCATTCCGGCGGGATGAACGCCTGGAGATTCTCACCCCCAAACCGATTACCCCGACCGCCGAAGAGCGGCAGCAGAACCCCCGTTCCCGGTCGGCGAAATTGCGGGCGGCTCGGCGCTGGTAACGGAGGGTGCATACCGGCAGAGACAAAAGATTTACAAAAGATTTTATTATAATGAGCGAATCCAACGTGGTGCGGTGATTGTCCATGAACAGTTTGACCTGTGAATATCGTCCCGGATTGGAAGGGGTGCCGGTCACCCAGTCCAGTATTAGTTTTGTGGATGGTCAGCAGGGCATTTTGGAATATCGGGGCATCCCGATTCAAGAATTGGCGGCCAAAAGCAGTTTTTTAGAAGTGGCCTATTTGCTGATCTGGGGGGCGTTGCCAACCGCGAGTGAATTGCACGCTTTTGAACACGAGATCACCTACCACCGCCGGGTGAAATATCGCATTCGGGACATGATGAAGTGTTTTCCGGAAAGTGGTCACCCTATGGATGCGCTCCAGGCTTCGGCGGCGGCTTTGGGATTGTTTTATTCCCGCCGGGCGTTGGATGACCCGGCCTATATTCGGGCGGCGGTGGTGCGGTTATTGGCGAAAATTCCCACGATGGTGGCGGCGTTTCAACACATCCGCAAGGGCAATGACCCGGTGCAACCCCGGGATGACCAAAATTATGCGGCGAATTTTCTCTATATGTTGCGGGAGCAGGTGCCCCATCCCCTGGAAGCCCGTGCCCTGGATATATGTTTGACCTTACACGCGGAGCATACGATCAATGCGTCCACCTTTGCGGCGATGGTGACCGCTTCCACCTTGACCGACCCCTATGGGGTGGTGGCTTCGGCGGTGGGGACGTTGGCGGGGCCTTTGCACGGGGGCGCCAATGAGGATGTGATGCAGATGATCGAAGCCATCGGCTCGGTAGAACAGGTCAAACCCTACATTGAAAAATTGCTGGAACAAAAAGCGCGGATACCGGGGTTTGGGCATCGGGTATATAAGGTAAAAGACCCGCGGGCAACCATTTTGCAAAATCTGGCCAAGGAATTGTTTGCGGAATTTGGGGCGGATAATTACTACGATATTGCGGTGGAGATGGAACGGGTGGTGGTGGAGTGGTTGGGGCACAAAGGCATCTATCCGAATGTGGATTTTTATTCGGGTTTGGTCTATCGGAAATTGGGGATTCCCAATGATCTCTTTACGCCCCTATTTGCCATCGCCCGGGTGGCAGGCTGGTTGGCGCATTGGAAAGAGCAGTTAAATCAAAATCGCATTTTCCGACCGACCCAAATTTATGTGGGGGGGCATAATTTGCCCTACGTTGCGATTGAAGAACGGATGGATTGAGCGGGGTTGAACCCTAGTCGCCGCCAGCCCTATGCCTGCGATGTGAGCGAGAAGGAAAAACCGGGAAACGCCGTATTTTCGTCGAGACGCTCGCAAGGTGCTACCCTCTCAAAAACCAACGGAGAGATGGCTCTCCCCGTTTCTCACTGACTGGGTTGATTTGGGGTTCCCCGGCGAGTGACCGAGTTGCCCTCCGCTACCGCACCGCTTCTGGGCAAACCACACCTGCCAACGCCGGGCGACATCGGTCGGTTCCGACTCAGGTAGCGGTGGCTCACTCCCCAGATTGCGTAACCATTGCTCCGCTTTTTGGGCGAGCAATTGCCATTTCTGCTGAGGCAATGCTTAGATTATGGAGAACCACAGCGGGGGGTGCCCCCTGCGACCGTTAATTCTGAATTAAATTCTGAAAAATTCTGAATTAGTAGAGGTTCCCTTTTGAAATAACTTCCATTTAATTCATGCGGATGGCGAGACTCGAACTCGCAAGGCAAAGCCACACGCCCCTCAAACGTGCGCGTATACCAATTCCGCCACATCCGCATTTGCAGTATCAGTTTAACATAGGCTCTGTCCGGCAAGGCTTGCCCAGTATGCCTCTAAAGTTAGAGGGTCTTGCTGAATCAGGCAATGAGTGCATCCCTGAAAGCCCTAGCGAATCTCAGCGCAATTCACCCAATTATGTTGCCACTCAGCAAGGCTCAATTGGGATTGGGATTGCTAGTGGGCACCTCTATTGATGGGAGCCAAGCGGAAATTCTCTGATCAGAACGCCCCAATGACGGAGAACCACAGCGGGGGGTTTCCCCCTGCGACCGCTCATTCTGAATAATATAGAGGTTTTCTAGTGATACCCTTCGAAGGCATCCAGATGGATTGCCGAGTTCAACCCAACTGCCGCAAACGCTGTTGTTCTTGGTGGGTTAATTCCCGCCACTCCCCCGGCGCTAAGCCCTGCAAATGGAGTTCACCAATCGCCACCCGCACCAACCGCAAAGTCGGATAGCCAACCGCTGCTGTCATGCGCCGGACTTGGCGGTTCCGTCCCTCTCGCAGCGTCAGGCTCAACCACGTCGTCGGGATATGGCGGCGAAACCGAATCGGGGGTTCCCGTGGTGGCAATGCCGGTTCCGGGGACAACAAAACCACTTCCGCCGGTCGAGTCGTCCAGTCCTGAATCCGCACCCCCTGGCGCAGTGCCGCAAGCGCCGCGGGTGTGGGACAGCCTTCCACCTGCACCCAATAGGTACGGGGGTGGCCGTAGCGGGGGTCCGTCAGGCGATGTTGCAAACGACCGTCATTGGTCAGCAGTACCAATCCCTCGCTGTCATAATCCAGGCGACCGGCGGCATACACACCCGGTACCGGCACATAATCCTTGAGCGTTTTCCGTCCTTGTTCATCCTGAAATTGGCATAAGACCTGATAGGGTTTATTGAATAATAAATACCGATATTTCATGCTCTATAATTCGGTGATTTTTCCCAATAGTACCGGTCGTTTGGCACCGGTTACCGCCGGGATATTTGTCGGTTTGCCATCAATCCGTTCCGAAGCAAGAATCGCAAATGCCAGTGCTTCTTTACTATCGGCATCAATACCATAATCAGTACTTAAACAGACAGGAATTGGCCGAAAAATTTGGGTTAATTCCTCCATTAAAATCGGATTGTGTACGCCCCCCCCACTGACAATTACTTCTGTCACGGCTTGCTGAGGTTTAACCCAGGTTTGATAATGGTAGAAAATAGCCGCCGCTGTGAAATGAGTCACCGTGGCGAACAGATCATACCAAGATTGCGAAGAACCCGGGTTGGTATAATTAATTAATTCTTGTACAAACCAGCCGCCAAACTGTTCTCGTCCTGCCGATTTCGGGGGAGCTTGGGACAGAAACGGATGACTCATCAAATAATCCAACCATTCCGGGCGTATCTGTCCCTGGCTTGCCCAATATCCATCCCGGTCAATGCGAGTTTTGCCCCGACTAAACAGGCTAGCCAATTCATCCAAAACCATATTGGCCGGCCCACAATCCCAGGCCATCACGGCTTGACCGTTGACGACCAAGGTAAAGTTAGCAATTCCCCCCAGATTCAAGACCAGCAATGGCCGTTGTAAATGACCAAACAATTGCGCATCCACATAAGGAACTAAAGGCGCTCCACTGCCACCCACCGCCACATCGTGAATCCGAAAATCCGCCACAACCGGACAGCCAAAACGTTCCGATAAAAAGGCTGCTTCCCCCAGTTGTAAGGTCATTTTTTGATGCTCATGATAGAGAGTTTGACCGTGACTGCCGATCAGATGCAATTCTGTAGGAAAATCAGCCAAAACCTGTGCCAAAGCATCGGCAAATGCCTCACCAATCCCGCGATGCCAATGGGCGATTTGGCTCAGACTGACCGGTGATTGATACAGAGAAAATCGCAGCGATTCTGGGTAGGGAATGGTTTGGGCGGTCAACCACCGACATTGCCAAGGACGGGTTTGAATTTCACATAAACAGACATCAATCCCATCCATAGAAGTCCCGGACATGAGACCGGCGACGATGCGTTTTTCCAACATTTGCACATCAATTAATCGCCACATTGCCAATCACCCGGCGTAAATGCCCCTGAGCTTGGTCAAGCAATTGTTGCGCCGTTTCATAATCGGCCTGCCGATGATACATCACGACTGCGGTTTTCACTTGTCCTTTGGCCTGGACTAACAATTCTCGTGCCGCTTGCGATTCTAACCCGGTTAAATACTGAACAAAACGGGTTCCCCGCTCCCAAAGTTTGCTGTTAGTCGCCCGTAAATCCACCATCAAATTGCCATACACTTTTCCTAATTGAATCATGACCGAAGTGCTCAGCATATTTAAGACTAATTTAGTAGCTGTACCGGCTTTCATGCGGGTTGAACCGGTGAGGATTTCTGCCCCAACCGGCAGGAGAATGACCTGATCTACGGTCACCAATTGCGCTCCTTCGGGATTACAGGTAATGAAAATCGTCGGACTTCCTAAATGACGGGCATATTCTAATCCGGCCAACACGTAGGGCGTGGTGGAACCAGCGGCAATTCCGCACAGAACATCACCGGTTTGAAACCCCCGATTTTGTAAATCCTGTACCGCCTGTTCCCGGTCATCCTCGGCTCCCTCAACCGCTTGCACCAACGCCCGCTCGCCCCCGGCAATCACCCCCTGCACCTGCTCCGGGTCAGCCGAAAAGGTAGGCGGGCATTCGGCGGCATCCAACACCCCCAAACGGCCACTGGTGCCTGCTCCCAGATAAAACAAGCGATGCCCCCGGTCGAGTTGGGTGAAAATCAGTTCAGCCGCAGCGGTAATCGCCGGAATCGCCTGCCCGACCACCACAGGCACCTGTTGGTCTGCCCGGTTAATGATCTGGAGAATTTCCCCAATCGAACGCTGATCGAGGTCAGCACTGGCGGGATGCCGTTGTTCCGTCAGTAAATGTCCGCGATTGGGAAGCGACATGGGTACAATCCGGTGTCAGTATGATTGATGCAAGCACTGATGAGTCGCGTTGCCGATAACGGCGGGCTTGATTTTCAGAGTACCTTAGATCGGGAAACTTCTATTAATTCGGGAACAGCGGTCGCCGGGGCACAGGCTCCGACTTGGGTTCTCTCGAATCGTTGCTGCGCCAATCCGGTCACATGGCTATATATGGCAATCCTAACTGAGTTGAGAATGGCAGTCGCCGGGGCACAGCCCCCGATTTGGATTCTCCATAAACTCAGTATTCCAGCGAGATAATTTGCTGCTGGCTCCAATCAATAGAGAGAGGTGCCCTTAAGTTTTACTGCTGTAAAAGTGCCTCAAAGAAAGTTAGAAAAAGTGAGCAGTTCGTAATACGATATAAAAAAATCTGTCGTTAAAGGGCATTGAATAAAGCCCTTTTTATGATCACAATAAAGCGGGGTCTTAGGGGGTCATGGTCATGGACAGAAAGCGGTGGTTTTACTCATGGATGGGATTACTGGGGTTGGTTGTAGGGATGGGGGTCGCTCATGCCCAACCGAATCCATTTTTGGCCAGTGTGCGGCAACAACTGCGGGAAGCGGGGCGGGCAGTCGGGGGGCACGGGTATCAGTTGTCCCATGACCCATTCACCGGCAAATTACGCCCGAGAGAGGCAGAATTTGTGACGATTACCTTGCGGGCGGGGATTAACTATATCATAGTGGCAGTCTGTGACCAGGACTGTCGGGATATGGATTTACGATTGTTTGATGAAAACCGCAATTTGATTGACGAAGACATTAGCCGGGATGCGGTTCCCGTCGTTGCCGTCACGCCCCGGCGCACGGCCACCTTTCGCATTCAGGCGATTATGAGCCATTGTGCCGCCAGAGATTGTCTATACGGAGTGGGAGCCTTTGCCCGTTAATCAGGGATTCAGTCGGCCGCTGGCTGCCCTCTTACGCTGGTGGATACAACGGCAGGTGACCCAAGCCCAGGATGTGCAAGTGCTTTTAGAAGGGGCAGCCCAAGTCTGGCGGTCGGGCTGCTTACCCTATATCCAGGTCAGTGGCAAGCAGATCGTTTACCGAGACATTCACCTGGAACAGGTTACCTTAACCGCCGAGCAGATCCGTTTTCATTTGCCCTTTTTACAGAAAAAAGGGGAACCGTTTTTAGAACCGCTGACGGTACAAATCCAAGCGGTCCTTACCGAAGCCAATATCAACCATTCTCTGCCTGACTTGCAGGAAATTTTATGCTCGTATCTACGGGACTTATACCCACAAATTACCACAATTCAAAAAATATCTATTGCCCCTGAAGGGATCACCTGGTTCATCGGTCAAGGCGAATCATATCTCACCCCCATTCAGTTAATTTCCCCACAGGCGTTAACCTTAATTGCTCCGGCGGCATCCCCTCAACCCGTGCGGATTGATTTGGGCACCGATGTCCAAATTGAGGAATTCAATTTGCACCCAGGTATGATCCGTTTATCCGGTTATATAATCATCCGACCAGGGGCACCAGCAGGGTGACAAAGTAATAGGCTAAGGGGGCGGTAAACACATAGCTATCCGCCCGGTCTAAAATACCGCCATGCCCCGGAATCAACTGCCCGGAATCTTTCACCCCCGCATCCCGTTTCATCATGGATTCGGTTAAATCCCCCAATAAACTGGCAATGCCCGTCATTAAACCCAAGAGCATCCCCAACCAGCCCGGCCAGGTTAATTTCCAAGCCCCCACCGCCCCCACCACCATACTGGCACATACTCCGAATACCGCCCCTTCCACGGTCTTTTTCGGACTAATTTCGGATAGCTGGGTTTTGCCAAACGCCCGCCCAAAAAAGTACGCCCCAATATCCGATGCCCAGATACAACTAAAGGTGAGTAAAGTTACGTTTAACCCCAACGGCCAAGCCCCCCCCTGCGGCCAAAATCCCAGCAGCGGTAAATTGGTAAAATTCGGTTGTTCCAGACCCCGCAGGCGCACCCAAAAACTCGGTAGATAGCCCCCATAAAATAATCCCAAAATCGAGGTGGCAATATCGGCAATGGTGGCCAACTTGGGCTGAAAGAGTAAATAAAAACAAATCCAACTTCCCCCTAGTGCCAACACTGCATCGGTATATTGCGGCGCAACCGTCGCTGTGATGATCAGAATTTGACTGACCAGTAAAGTGGTCTTCGTGGCCGGTAAAATGCCCTTGCGCTGCGCCAATTCAAAGTATTCCCGTTGCCCCAGCAAGACCATCGCCGACACCCCCGCCGTAAATAGCCAGCCCCCCACCGTCACCCAAACCAGAGCCAGCACCAGGGCAACCGCACCGCTGCAAATCCGAATCCAGGGCATCGTCACCACCTCGGTTACCCTGAATAATTTAGGCGATGGGATGCAAGTACGGCAAACCTAACTCACCTTAAACTGAGCCACGTTTTCTTGCAGTTCGGCCGCCACCCCCAACAGATGGGTAAAGGTATCGGCCACCGCCACCGACTGCTGGGAGGTTTGGTTGGCAATCTCCGCCACGTCTTGCATGGTTTGACTCACCACCGCCGAGGTTTGCGACTGGGCTTGGGCAGCCTGGGCAATTTCCCCCACCAGGGTACTGATTTGGGCAGTCACAGCCGCAATCTGGCTCAACCGTTGCCGCGCTTCCGCCACCAACTGCGTTCCCACCACCACCTGTTCCGTCCCGGCTTCCATGGCCGCCACCACCTCGTTGGTTTCCGCTTGGATTTCCTCCACCAACTGTTCGATTTCGCCCGTGGCACTGGCCGATTGCTGCGCCAACGAGCGCACTTCTTCCGCCACCACCGCAAACCCGCGACCTTCCTCCCCGGCGCGCGCCGCCTCAATTGCCGCATTCAAGGCCAGCAAATTGGTCTGGGCGGCAAAATTGCCGATCAGGTTCACCACCCGCGAGATTTTTTGGGAGGCCTCACCCAGGCGTTTCACCTTTTTGGCCGTAGCCGCCACGGTTTCCCGAATCGCCGAAATCCCCTCCACCGTGCGGTTCATGGCCTCATCCCCCTCCTGCACCGTCTGGTTGGCCTGCTGAACCCGCAGTTCGGCACTGTGGGCATTGGCCGCCACCTGCTGAATGGACTGCACCATCTGCTGAATCTGCTGGAGCGCCACCCCAATCGCCTCCGCCTGCCGGGCCGCTTCCGATGACAGGGCATTCACCGGCGGGGCGCTTCTCTGGGCGGTATCCGCCACCGCCTGCGCCGCCACCTGCACCTGCTGCACAATCTGTTGCAAACTCTCCACAATCGCGTTGAAAAAGTCCGCCACCGTGCCCATTTCCCCGGAGGTCACCCGCGCCCGCACGGTCAAATCCCCCTTGAACGCCCCCTCAATGTCCCCCAAAAACTGGGCTAACTGGCCTTGAATCGCCTCCCGCTGCCGCTTTTGCTCCTCGGAAACCGCCTCGGCCTTCTGCCGCGCCTGCTCCACCTGCTCCAGCAAAATCGCCTGATCCAGGGCAAAACCCACCTGCGCCGCCACCTGCCGCAGGAAATTGATTTCCATCTCCTGCCACGGGCGCGGGCCACTGCACTGGTGGGCGATCAGTAACCCCAACAACTTACCTTCGGCCAGAATCGGGGCCACCAAATTCGCCTTCACCGCAAAGGGTTCCAACTGCTGCAAATGACATTCCGTCAACCCGGCTTTGTAAATATCCGGCGTCGCTTGCACCCGTCCCCGCTGGTATTTCTCCACATATTTATCGGCAAAACAGGGGTCGGCAATTTGCGCACCCAGAGCCTTCGGCCACGCCCCCGCCACCGCTTCCGCGACCACCGTTCCCTTCCAGGTTTCATCGAAGAGATAGACAATACACCGGTCGGATTTCAGGGCTTTTCGCACCTCTTGAACCGTCGTGTTGTAAATATCCGAACGTCGCAAGCTCTGGCGAATTTTCGAGGTAATATCATTCACCAATTGCGCTTGAGTGGCGGCCAATTCCTGCTGCTTACGCAGGGTTTCTTGTTCTTCTAAAGCCACCGCTTGGTCGAGGGCAAAACCCACCTGTACCGCCACTTTCCCCAGGAAATCCACTTCCAATTCCGTCCACGGGCGCGGGCCGCTGCATTGATGGGCAATCAGCAAACCGAATAAGCGATTCCCCAACAGAATCGGCGCCACTAAATTCGCTTTCACCGCAAACGGCTCCAACTGTTGCAAATGACAGGGCGTTAACCCCGCCTGGTAAATATCGGCAGTGGCCTTCACCCGACCCGCCCGGTACTGTTCCACATATTTATCCGCAAAACAGGGGTCGGCAATCAAGGCTCCCAAGGCGGGCGGATAACCGGGCGTGAGGGCTTCCGCCACCACCGTTCCCTGCCATTTTTCGTCAAAAAGATACACAATACACCGATCCGCTTTCAGGGCATCTTTGACTTCCCAAACGGTGGTTTCGTAAATGGTTTTTCTCTGCAGGGATTCCCGGATTTTCGAGGTAATCCGGTTGAGCAATTGCTCCTGCTCGGCTTTGGCTTTTTGTTGCGCCAATAAATTGGCCTGATCCAGGGCAAAACCCACCTGCACAGCCACCTGCTGCATCAGTTCAATTTCACCCCTCTGCCACTGGCGCGGGCCGCTGCATTGATGGGCAATCAACAAGCCGAACAATTGATTGCCTAACAAAATCGGGGCGACTAAATTGGCCTTGACCGCAAAGGGTTCCAACTGCTGTAAATGGCACTCGGTTAACCCCGCCCGGTAAATATCCGGGGTGGCCTGCACCCGACCCCGCTGGTATTTTTCCACATATTTATCGGCAAAACAGGGGTCGGCAATCTGTGCCCCCAACGCCTTCGGCCAGCCCACCGCCACCGATTCGGCCACCACGGTTCCCTTCCAGGTTGCATCGAACAGATACACAAGACACCGGTCACTTTCCAGGGCTTCGCGCATCTGCTGCACCGTGGTTTGGAAAATCGCCTGCCGGTCGAGGGATTGACGAATCCGCAGGGTAATATCGTTGAGCAATTGCGCCAAATTCGCCTTGGTTTCCTGTTCCCGGCGCAGGGCTTCCTGCCGCTCCAGGGCAATCGCCTGATCCAGGGCAAAGCCCATCTGCAAGGCCACCTGCCGCGCCAATTCAATCTCGCCGGTTTGCCATTCCCGCGGGTCACCGCATTGATGGTTAATCAATAACCCCAACAATTTCCCTTCGACCAGAATGGGAGCAACCAGATTGGCTCTCACTTGGAACGGTTCCAACTGTTGCAGATGACACTGGGTTAAGCCGGCCTGGTAAATATCCGCCGTGGGTTTCACCCGTCCGGCGCGGTACTGCTCCACATACCGGTCGGCAAAACAGGGGTCGGCAATCTGCGCCCCCAACGCCTTAGGAAAGCGGGGATCGACGGATTCCGCCACAATGGTGCCCTGCCACTGTTCATCAAACAAATACACCACGCAGCGATCCGATTTCAGGGCTTGGCGCAATTCCCGCACGGTCGTGTTGTAAATCGTTTGCCGGTCGAGAGATTCCCGCATTTTGGCGATAATTTGATTCAACAGAGCCGCTTGCGTCATCTGCATCTGTTGGCTTTGCCACAACTGGGCTTGCTCCAGGGCAAAACCCACCTGCACGGCCACCTGCGCCAAAAATTCCTGCTCCCCCGCCGACCACTGTCGGGTCTCCCCGCATTGGTGGGCAATCAGCAACCCCAGCAATTTCCCCTCCACCAAAATCGGGGTCACCAAATTGGCTTTGACCTGGAACCGCTCCAGAATTTGGATATGACAATTTTTTAACCCAGCATTATAAATATCCCCCGTGGCCTGCACCCGCCCGGCTTGGTACTGGGTCACATACTCGCCCCGAAAACAGGGGTCGTCAATTTTTTCCTGCAACGCTTGCACCCAACCCCGCCCCACCGACTCGGCCACCACCGTGCCCACCCAGTCGGCATCGAAGCGATAGACCAGCACCCGGTCGCACCGCAACACCTGCCGCACTTCCCGCACCGCCGTATCCATGATGGTTTGAGGGTCTTGGGTCTGCCGCAGTTGCCGCACCAATTCCCGAAACTGGTACGCCCGCTCCGTTTCCGCCTGCTGTTGTTCCTGAGCCGCTTGCAGTTGGGTCGCCAGCGCATTCAACTCCTGTGCCACCTGCGCCAGCTCATCCTCCCCCGGCAAAGACACCCGGGCTTGCCAATCCCCCCGCCGCAGCCGTTGCGCCATCTGCATCAAAAGTAAAGCCGGTTTGGTCAACCCCTGCCCCAACAAGGCCGCCGCCGCCAAGCCGATGAGTACACCCACCAGGGCTGCCGCCCCGCCCGCCAGGGTTTTCTGCTCCACCGTGGCAGCCGTCTCCTGGGGTAACAAAGCCTTGTAGGTCACCAGCCCGGCCACCGCCCCACACAAACCGGTCATCATCGCCAGAACCAACAACCGATTGCCCAGAGAACGAGGCGGGCGGGATGATTCCCCGGTCGCCGCCGCCATCTCCACAGGGGCAACCTCATGGGCGGTCAGGGCTGGCGAGCGGAGCGAAACCTTCGGTTTGGTCGGGGTGCGGGTCATGGCTACTCGGGGTGGGTGTGGGGAAATAAACCTTGTTCTATGATGCCGTGTTACAAACAAAAATGGATGCTTACTGTGAAGTTTTATTAATCTAACGTTGCCCAAGGAAAAATGCTCCGTAATTCCCCTGAGATGAGGGTGGCCTAGCCCGGTGAATTGACAGACAACGCCTGGAATATCCCCTGCCCGGCCAACACCAGGAAAAGGCGTTCGTCTGTGAGCCAATAGCCCCGCAGGCATTGGGCGAGGGTGGGCGACATTTCCGTACCGGGAGGGGATTGTAATTCGTCGAGGGGACACCAAAACATTTGCCCGACCTGGGCGACGACTAGGCCAAGGGGTTGTTTTTCGTGGGTAACAATGAGGACGTTATAGGTTAATTGCTGGGGATACAATTCCACAATTGAACCGAAGCCCAACCAAGCCGCCAAATCCAACAACCACAGCACTTCTCCCCGCCAATTGGTAACGCCCATCACTGCCGGGAGCATATCGGGGATCGCCAGAATTTGTTGGGTAGGAATGGGTAAAACTTCCAAGCATTCATGTGCCGCAAGCAGCGCCGGATTGGTCGGGGTCAGGGCAAAACTCAGGCAGAGTAAGGCTTGATTGGTGGTGGTGGACATGGCGTGGTTGGCGGCAATTAATCAATTAAATTAATATTAAGGAAACCTCTATAAATTACGGGTAAGCGGTCGCCGGGGCGCAGCCCCCGGCTTGGGTTCTCGCTCCATTCGTTATTCTAGCGAGATCATGTTTTGCTGGTTGCCATAAATAGAGATGTCCTTAATAATAAAAATAATAAATAATAAGGGAACCTTTATAAATAAATTAATTTAATTACGAATCAGCGGTCGCCGGGGCGCAGTCCCCGATTCTCCATAAGGTTACCTCTATTTATGAGCGGTCGCAAGGGGCTCCCCCGCTTGGGTTCTCCGTAATTTGAGCGTTCTGGCCAGAGGATTTCCGCTGGGTTCCCATAATACCCATAGGTTGGACATTCCAGCGAGATGATTTTCTGCTGGTTCCAATCAGTAGAGGTGCCCATCAGATTCAGAGGCCGCCCCTGCATCGTGCCCACTTTTCCCGGTTTGGCCGGAGTCCGATGCCCAAATGCTGACCAGCACTCTGCCGGTCTAATTGGGGTTCACTTTGGCCGCTTGGACGATTTGGGCAAACGTCTCAGGGTCAAAAATGCTCATCTGCGCCAGCATTTTGCGATTCAGGGCAATGTTGGCCTTGGCCAGTT
>CALHCP010000051.1 GCA_937936705.1 uncultured cyanobacterium
CCCTGTAGCGGCTGGGGCACCCTGCACCGCCATCCCGAAGCCCGCTGGCGCGCCGGCAAAACCCATCCCGAACGCTTAGTTCCACTGCAACAGGAATTGCTGCAAACCGCCGCCACCTGGGTCAAACCGGGGGGCGTGTTGGTCTATGCCACCTGCACCCTCAATCCGGCAGAAAATGAGCAACAAATTCGCCAATTCCTCGCCCGGCATCCCGACTGGTGCGCACTCCCCCCCACCCTACCGGTTGAGTTAAGCCCGGCGCTCGACCCCACCACCCAGACCGTCACCTTTTGGCCGCACCGCCAGCATATGGACGGTTTTTTTATCGCCAAGCTCAGCCGCCGCACCGGCTAGTTAACCCGTATTCCGCATCCCGGCGGCAATGCCGTTAATCGTTAATAACGCCCCCCGCAGCAACTCACTCTTGCTGTAACGGGAGGATAAACCGGCCGGTTGGGGCTGCCGCAAGCGCTTCAGCAACGACACCTGCAAAAATCCTAAAGGCACAATCGTCCCGTTGCGCAACTGCACCGACTGCTGCAAATTCACATCCTCATCCAGCAAGCGTTCCCGGTGCGTAATCGTGAGCACCATCTCCCGCGTGCGGTGATATTCTTCCGTAATCTGGGCAAACAACGGCTCAAAACGCGGCTTATCCTGGGGCTGCGCCAACTGCTCCAAATAGTGATGCGCCATCTTCAAATCCACCTTCGCCAGGGTCATTTCCGCCTTCGAGATCACCATGCGGAAAAACGGCCACTTGGCATGGAAATAACAAAGTAACTTCAAATGTTCTTCCGGGTTTTGGGCGACAAACTCCGCCAACGCCGTCCCTAACCCATACCAGGCCGGCAACAGTAACCGGGTTTGCGTCCAGCTAAATACCCAGGGAATCGCCCGCAAACTGGCAAAATCCCGTTTACCCTTGCGGCGGGAAGGGCGGGAACTAATCTGTAATTGACTGATTTCCTCAATCGGCGTCACCTGATGGAAAAAATCTAAAAAATCCGGTTGCTCATAAATCAACTGGCGGTAATGCTGACGGGAACGCTGCGCCAATTCGTCCATAATTTCATGCCAGGGAATAATCTCATCAAACCCCAACTTCAACGAACTCGCCTGTAAGACAGCCGTACTGACATTTTCCAGATTAAATAAACACAACTCCGGCAGAGAATACTTCGACGCCAAAACCTCCCCCTGCTCGGTAATTTTGATCCGCCCGTTGATCGTATCCCCCGGTTGCGCCAGAATCGCCTCGTAGGTGGGGCCGCCCCCCCGACCCACCGACCCCCCCCGCCCGTGGAAAAACCGCAAACTCACTCCGTACTGCGCCGCCACCTGCTGCAAAGCCCGCTGCGCCTTGTAAATCTCCCAATTACTGCTGAGAAAACCGGAATCCTTATTGCTATCCGAATAGCCCAGCATCACCTCCTGCAGCGAACCGCTGCTCTGCCGCAGATAATCCTGATACCAAGGCAGCCGGAACAACTGCTCCATCACCTGCGGCGACCGCTGTAAATCCTCCACCGTTTCAAACAACGGCACCACCTGTACCGTACTGCGATGGGTCACCGGGTCATAAATCTGCGCCTCCTTCAGCAAGAGCCAGACCTCCAGCAGGTCACTCAAACAGTGGCTCATACTGACAATGTACGTCTGACAAATCTCCGTGCCAAATTCCTGTTGCAAGCGTGCCAACATCTGCACCGTTGCCACCGTCTCCTGGGTCGCTTCCGAAAGGGGCAAACGATTGGGGATTAAGGGACGACGGGTTTGCAATTCCCCCAACAGCCAGGCGCACCGCTGCTCCTCGCCCATCTCCAGATAGTCCTGGGGCAACACCTGCACATACTGGGCAATCTCCGCCAGCGCCTGCTCATGCCGGGCACTCTCCTGGCGAATGTCCAACCGCGCCAAAATAAACCCAAACGTCGCCACCTGAATCAGCAAATGCTCCAAGGTGCGGCAGGTCAACCCACTCGCCTGCAAACTGCGGTGGATCAGGTCCAACTCGGCTAAAAATTCCGCCCCCGTCGCATAATACACCAGCCCCGCCGGCAGGACACAATCCGGGTGGGTGAGTTGCTGGTTGCGCTCCAGAGTATGGTGCAACCGCTGGCGCATATAGGCCAACTTCAACCGATAGGGTTCCTGCCGGTAACGAATCGCATAGCGGTCATACACCTCCGGCATCTGCAACTTGTCCTGTTCCAAAGACTCCAACAACTCCGGCAGGACATTGCTCCAGTGCAGCGACAGACTGAGCAAACTGGTTAATTTCTCAACGGATTGCAAGTATTTCTTTAGCACCATACTCCGTTGGAAAACCGCCGTTTGCCAAGTCACCTGCGGCGTCACCGCCGGGTTGCCGTCCCGATCCGCCCCCACCCAGGAACCAAACTGACAAAAATCCAGCTTAGGGGGACGGAGACTGGGGAAGGTGGCGTGCAACGCCTGGCGAAACCGCTCGTACAAAAGCGGTATGGCATCAAACAGGACTTCCTGAAAATAATGCAGCGTGTAGTCCACCTCATCCAGCACCGTCGGCTTAATTTGGTGCAATTCATCCGTGCGCCACCACAGGCGAATTTCTTCCAGCAATTCCGCCTGCACCGCTTCGACTTCCCACAGCGCCGTCACGCCCGCCGCCAGCCCCGCTTCCGTCCAGTCCAATTTGGCCAACAAATGACCGATGCGGCGTTGCCGATCCCGGATCGTATGGCGCACGATTTCCGTCGGGTGAGCCGTAAAGACCAACCGCAGTTCCATCTGGTCAATCACCGCTTGAATCCGACCCGGCGGCACATTGATCCGTTTCAGGTAGGGAAACAGCCACCGCAAACTACCCACCTCTTCCGGGGGAGTCAGGGACTGTTCCAAATACGACCCAGTCCGGGGGGCATGACCGTTGGCACTGGCCGCCAGCAGCCGTTGCCGCCGCTTCTTTTCACACTGTTCGTGGTACTGTTCGACAATGTTAATCAACTGAAAATACAAGGCAAAGGCACGGGTGGCGCGGATGGCCGCATGCAAATCCAACTGCTCCACCAAAGCCGCCGCTGCCGCACTGGCAACACTTTGGGCTTTCCCTTCCAGCAGACACACCGACTGTAACTGGCGCAATAAATCCACCAAATGCTGGCCACATTCCTGCCGGAGTACCGACTCAAGTAAGGATTCCACCAAATCCAGATGGCGCATACCCACAACCGGGGTCACCTCCGCCGATTCCACCCGACTGGAACTCAACAGCGTACTCATCCTCTGGGACTCCTGTATGATGGCTACCCCCGCCCCCGGTGATACCGAGCGTCAGGACATGGCGAAACTATTCCTCAGACGGTGCGGGTAACACGGGCAACCGTTCCCCCCGAAACACCTCTTGCGCCCAAATCCCCAGCGATTGATTTACTTGCTGCCACCCTGCCCCCAACAGTACAACTGCCAGTACCGGCACCGTACAAAGGCTCAGAGCACACTGGGTCATCGGTCGAGCAAAGCATTGACGATAAATCCAATTATACGCAAAGCGCGTCAATTTACCCCAATTCCCCCTGATTACGGACGGATTTTAGACGAATTCCCGCACATCCGTCACCCGCCCCGTCACCGCCGCCGCCGCCACCATGGCCGGACTCATCAACAAAGTCCGTCCCGCCGCCGAACCCTGCCGTCCCTTGAAATTGCGGTTAGAAGACGAGGCACTCACCTGCCGCCCCTGCAACTTATCCGGGTTCATCGCTAAACACATTGAACAGCCCGGTTGCCGCCACTCAAACCCCGCCGCCAAAAAGATTTCGTGTAACCCCTCCGCCTCCGCCTGCCGTTTCACCACCTCCGAACCCGGCACGACAAAGGCTTTCACCCCCGGTTGCACCTTGCGACCCTGGACAATTTTGGCCGCCTCCCGCAAATCCGTAATGCGACCGTTCGTACAACTGCCGATGAAACACACGTCCACCGGCATCCCCGCAATCGGAGCACCCGGCGTGATGCCCATGTACTGATAGGCTTCCGCCGCCAAATCCCGCTCACCGGGGGGTAATTCTTCCAACTTAGGCACCCGTTCATCCACCCCGACCCCCTGCCCCGGCGTAATCCCCCAGGTGACCGTTGGGGCAATCGTCGCCGCCTTGAACGTCACCACATCGTCGTACACCGCATCGGCCTCACTCGCCAGGGTTTGCCAATGGCGCACCGCCTGTTCCCAATCCGTCGGCGCCTGGGGACGCCCCCGCAGGTAATCATACGTCACCGCATCCGGGTTCACATAACCACACCGGGCTCCCCCCTCAATGGACATATTGCAGATCGTCATGCGTTCTTCCATATTTAATGCACTAATTGTACTGCCACTATACTCATAGGCATAGCCGACCCCCGCCTGCACCCCCAGGGTACGAATGATGTGCAAAATCACGTCCTTGGCGTACACCCCCGCCGCCAACTCCCCGTCCACCTGAATTTTGCGGACTTTCAGTTTTGACACCGCCAGGGTTTGCGTCGCCAACACATCCCGCACCTGCGACGTGCCAATGCCAAAGGCAATCGTCCCAAACGCCCCGTGGGTCGAGGTATGGCTATCCCCGCAGGCAATGGTCATCCCCGGTTGCGTCAGCCCCAACTCCGGCGCAATCACATGGACAATGCCCTGGTGGCCGGAACCAATGTTGTACAGTTTAATGCCGAAATCTTTACAATTGCGCTCCAGGGTTTCGATCATTTCTTCCGCCAGCGTATCCATAAACGGGCGTTGTTGATTATCCGTAGGGACAATGTGATCCACCGTGGCCACCGTCCGCTGCGGGAAGAGTACCGATAATCCCCGTTCTCTGAGCATGGCAAAGGCTTGGGGGCTGGTCACCTCATGGATCAGATGCAGAGCGATGAACAATTGGGTTTGTCCCCCCGGCAAAACCGCGACCTGATGCCGTTCCCAGACCTTATCAAACAACGTTCCCCGACTCATGGATACCTATTCATGCCAACGCCATTTATTCATTTTAGAGTCAAATCGCCAGACCTTGGGATAATTTTTGCGCCACCGCCACTGCCACCAATCCCAGGCGTGGTGCAATTTGGCCGGCCAAGTTGGCGGTTGGGTCATGCGAGCCACCTCTTGGTTGTACAAATCCCGCCGTTCCGACAGCTGTCCCGGATGCCGTTTGAAGCCCCCCAAATAACTACTGACCAAGTGTAATTCGGTCTGTTGGGCTAACTGCAACCAGAGAAAATAATCCCCCGCATAACGCCAGGATTTTAATCGTGTTAAATCAATTTGACCATGCACTTTCTTTGTCCAAAACGTAGATTCCTGTTGCACCCGACACCAGGCTTGATTGTATAACCCATAGCCAAATAATTCCCGCCGATAAGGGTAGGGTAAGTCCATCTGAATCACTTGGGAAAACTGATTATAAATCACCCGATAGCCGGTGAGCCAATCCACCTCTCCGGTCGCCATAATTTCTGACACCACCGCAAACGCCTGCGGGTAATAAAAATCCCCGGCATTCAGATAGGCAATCACATCCCCGGTCGCCTGAGCCAATCCTTGCGCCAAAGCATCGTACATCCCCTGATCCGGCGCCGAATGAATGTATAAATTGGGGTGATGGTAGCTTTTTAATAATTCCAGAGTACCATCGCTAGAACCGCCATCTTGGACTAAGTATTCCAATTCCACCTGCCCGGAACGTACCGCCGTTTGATTCAGCACCGAAGCAAGGGTTTCCGGCAGATACTCAGCCGCATTATAGCAGGGCGTAATAATGGTGAATTTCATCGGGCAAATCAACAATTATCAACCATTTTGCAGAACCAGAGACGGGAGCTGCCCCCCGGTGACCGCTATTCTAAACGCCAATCCGATTGCGCTGGCAAGGGAAACCGATTTGAGAACCAAGATTTTCGCGAACCCGGCGACCGCCACTTAAACTTCAATGAAAAGCACCTCTATTTATGGGAGCCAAGTGGCAATTCTCTGGCCAGAACGCCCCCATTACGGAGAACCACAGCGGGGGCTGCGCCCCTGCGACCGCTTTTCCCTAATTCATAGAGGTTCCCTTAAGATTTTTGTAAGCCTACTTTCGCCCGCAAATCTTGAATTTGTGCTAACCAATTCGCCAATTCCCTATCGCTCAGGCGTTGAGGAGTCAAGCCTAAAACACGGATCAGGTCGGCGGCCGGATGTCCCGTAGATTGCTCCCATAAAACCGCAAAATTATCTAATTCTAACAATTCATCTCCCAGCCCCAATTGCCTTTGCAAATAACGTTGTTCTGCCTGCTGGAGCAATTCGATCACAAATTCGGTGGAACCGGCACGCATCAAGACCGCTGATAGGGCACCCATATAGATACGGCTATGGTCCATCTCCGGTACTTTGAGCCATGCCGGTGCTCCCAAGCGCCGATTGAGACCCCAAAGCAGGACGAGCCCGACCATCATTCCTTGTATCAATACGGCCCGCCAAGGAGTACGAGCCAAATAATCAATCCAACTGCGATTCCCCGCTGACGCCAATGTTTCTTCATCTTGATAGCCGTGCATGAACTCATCCACATAAATCGGTAAACCCGGCTCGGTCACCAATGATTTGAGATAATTGAAATTACCTGACTCAGACTGATAAGCATTCGCCGCCAAATGAGGAGTAATCACCTCAATATGTTGACCGTTATCAACTTTTTTTCTGCGCACAATCACCCCATAATCATCCTGAAGCAGTGGGGTGGCAGCAGCAGCTTTTTTGACTGCAAAACGGCGACGAGTTTCAATCTTGACGTCCCCTGATGCGGTTGGATGTAAAGTCGTAAAAGGTGCGTCGGTTACCGGAGTTTTAATGCCTAATTCGACCAAGACGTTCCCCGCGGCTAACCAGTCGGGAGGAATATCACCCTGACCGTAGGGAGAGAGTTGACTCCCCACCCGCAACAGCGTAATTTTAGACTCCAATTGGTCTAATCGCTCCGGGGGTTTTTGCCAGCGTTCTACCGGCTGACCCTGCTCTCGCATAAATTGATACCACGCCCCATAACCGTCGGGACTACGACTATAGGTAGAACCGCGTTTGAGATGATTTCCTAAAGGGGCAGATAAAAAAGCCAAACCGCCGGCAACGCAAAGAATAATCAACCCGATTATCCACCGGCGGTTACTTTTTTTCATCACCTAAAAACTCTCTAACGCACACCGCAATAAACGCTGGGCGAGGGAATAACCAATACCTTCCCGCATCGGATAATAGCCATCAAAATCGGGATGCCCCCAGAGATTGGCTGTACTGCGGCTCTGTGACCATATTTTTTGTTGAATGATATACCCGTATTTGCCGTTAGAATAAACGCTCCAAAGTTTGTTGATAATTTTTAGGTCGGTACAAGGTAAACGGTCAATATGAGTTGCATCTAAAAAACCCTGTTCTTCGGCTTTGCCACCGGCAATTTTGAGGAGTAATCGTTGGGTTTCCCGATCCGCATTATCCCAATCCTGTTGCTGTAATAGTTCTTTTAACGGCGCATAATTCACGCCCGATGCCTGGAGCAACCAATGTTCCCCCATCGCCAAGCAGTTTTGACAGGGATGCGTCACCCCCTCCTGGTGCCGTAGGCGCTCTAACAACACCTCCCGCCCCAACCGCAAATCCTGATTTTCCTGGCGCAATAACTCGTTGGTTCGCCGCAATAAACTTAACTCGGTTTGTAAATCATCCGGCTCCATAAAACATAACCTTTTTTCTTCTATAGTAATGCCTTCTTAACAGTACGTCAGGATTCCCCCAGACCCTCACTCACCAGGGACAACCCCACCACCAAACCGGTCATGGCCAGCCCCGGAAACAGGGTGGTCCACCAAATCCCCGTCGGCAGACTGTCCAACGCCTGCGCCAATTCATGCCCCCACTCCGGTACAGTCGGGGGCAACCCCAACCCCAGAAACCCAAGCCCTGCTAATGTTAGTACAGCATCTGCACTGTTAACGCTAAATAAAACCGGCAAATTGCGACTTAAATGACCGCTCAAATGCCGCACGAGAATATCAATACTACCGGCTCCCAACGCCTGTGCCGCCTCGACAAACCCCTCGTTTTTCAAACTCATCGTATGGTTGCGCACCACCCGGTAATACTGGGGAATATAGGCAATACTTAGAGCAACGGCGGCATTGAGTACCCCCCGCCCCACCACAAAAGCGACCGTCAGGGATAACAACAACCCCGGCAATGTATAAATTGTGTCCATAATAAATAATAACAACTTGTCAATCTTACCGCCCCAATAGCCGCTCAGGGCCCCCAAAGGGAACCCCACTCCCAGACTCAATCCCGTTGCCAGTAGTACCACCTGCCAGGCGGCTCTGGCTCCAAAAATCACCCGGCTGAGTACATCGTAGCCCTGGCGATCCGTCCCGCACCAATGTTGTGGGCTGGGGGGTTGCTGGGGGGCGTAGGCGAGAAATTCCTGCGGGTCGGGCAAACCCAAAGCCACCAACCCATTGGCCGTGAGCGCCGCCAAGGCATAGAGCAGCACCAAACCGCTGCCGATGAGTAAAAATACCCGTTGGCTGGGGGATTGGCGACGCCAGAACGGTACAATAGCAGAGAAAACGTGGGGGGTCAGCACCGTGCCAACTCTGGGAGTGAACATAGACCATGTTGCCACAGTCCGGCAGGCTCGCCGCACCACGGAACCCGACCCGGTCGCCGCCGCGGTCTTGGCGGAGTTGGGGGGAGCGGATGGGATCACCGTCCATCTGCGGGAAGACCGTCGTCACATTCAAGAACGGGATGTTCGCTGTTTGCGGCAAACGGTGCAAACCCATTTGAATTTAGAAATGGCCGCCACCCCCGAGATGGTTGCCATCGCCTTAGAAATTGGGCCGGATTATGTCACCTTGGTTCCCGAACGCCGGCAGGAAATTACCACCGAAGGCGGGTTGGATGTGGTGGGAGCCTTAGCCGAACTCACCAAAACGGTACAGGCATTGCATGATCAGTCAATCCCGGTGAGTTTATTTATTGACCCCGACCCCGACCAAATTCAGGCTGCTCACCAAACCGGTGCCCAATGGATTGAACTGCACACCGGCACCTATGCTTTGGCGAAAAAGGCAGCCGCACGGCAAGCGGAACTCGAACGGTTAATCGCAGGGGCACAACTGGCCCAAGAATTGGGGCTGCGGGTGAATGCGGGGCACGGATTGACCTATCAGAATGTCTATCCGGTGGCTGGTATTGCGGGGATGGAAGAACTCAACATCGGTCATAGCATCATCAGTCGAGCCGTCTTGGTGGGATTGACCCAAGCGGTACGGGAAATGAAACAAGCCATGCGCGGCGAGTTGTGAATGGACTGTGGGAGGACCTCTATAGCAATTCCTGTAGCAATTCTAATTAAGTTTAGAATGGTAGTTGCCGGGGCGCAGCCTCCGCATCTGGGCATTTCAGCAAAATTATTTGAGCAATGCCGCCGCGCATCCTACGAATGGACGCGAAGCATCATTCGCTGGTTAGCGGCGGATGTGATATAATTATTTCAGTCAAGTATGGCACTATTGCCCACCGGACACAAAGTCTGGGCTGCTGGGTAGATATAAGACCTGCTTGACAAGGTACAACTAAACCTATAAATCCTGGTATTACCCGATTGATAAACGTAGGGAACAGGTCAAAAGTTGGCATAACAAATTGAACCCAAAACCCACAGGCAGAAATGACCTGGGGTGCTGCAAAGGCAAAAGTTCCTGGCAGTAGGCGAGAATGCCGCCTCCCTCTCCGGTAA
>CALHCP010000052.1 GCA_937936705.1 uncultured cyanobacterium
GAGGTGGAATTGGCGCGTCTGGAGGCGGGGGCGTATTTTGGGGAAATGTCCTTGTTTGACAGTGACCCCCGCTCTGCTTCCGTAACGGCGCTGACTCCCTGTTCCTGTTTGTGTCTGTCCCAGCCGCAGATGCAGGAGGCAATGATCAACAATCCGGCCATTGCCCTGAATGTCATCCAGAATCTTTGCCAACGGATTCGTCACCTCAACCAGTTGGTGAGTGTGGGCGTCTATGCCGGTTAGCCGCCGCGGCCGGATTCAGCGGGTACTGCTGGTCGTTCTCTGGTATAACTTGGTGGTGCTGGGATTGAAACTGGCGGTGGGTTGGGGGACGGGTTCTCTGGCGGTACTGGCCGATGCCCTGCACAGTCTCACGGATAGTTTGAGCAATGTTCTGGGGCTGGTGGTGAATCGCTGGGCTAAACCGGAACCGGATCGAGAACATCCCTACGGGCATCACAAAATGGAAGCACTGGGGGCTTTGGCGATTGCGGCATTCCTGGGCATGACCTGTTTTGAGGTCTTGAGTCAGGCGGTGGAGCGGTTGTTGGGACAAACCCCACCCCCGGCGATTACGGGTCGGGAAGTGGGCTTATTGCTGTTTGTGCTGATCATCAATTTAGCGGTAGGGCTGTATGAACAGCGCCAGGGCAAAATCCTGGATAGTCCGGTGCTGCTGGCGGATGCCGCCGATACCCTCAGTGATGTGTGGATCAATCTCACGGTGCTGATGGGTTTGTTGGGGGTGCTGGCCGGGTGGACGTGGTTGGATGCAGTGTTGGCAATTCCGGTGGGACTGTTGGTGTTGCACAGCGGCTGGCGGATTTTAACCGCGAATCTGCCCTGGTTGGTAGATGAGATGGCGATAGCCCCGGAAGCGATTGCCCAGATGGCACAACAGGTGGCGGGGGTGGTGGAAGCGCACCGGATTACCTCGCGGGGGTTGGTGGGACGGCAGGTCTTTATTGAATTGCATCTGGTTGTGACCCCGACTGATCTGGCCACCGCCCATGCCCTGAGCGAACAGGTGGAGGCGTTATTACAAAAGCACTATGGCCCCGCCGGGATTACCGTGCATATCGAACCCAGCACTGACCAAGGGGGGGACATTTGCCAGAAGTCCGTGCCAGTTGATACATTAGAAGCAAACCGAGGAAACGATCATGCCTAATACTCCAGAAATGTGGCTCCAGCAGGGATTGCGAGCAGCCCTGGGTTGCGCCGGTACGCTGGCGGAATGGGTGCAGGATGAGCAAAAACGCCAAGCTCAACTGCAGCAGTGGCAAAAAGACATGGAGCAGTTGATGCAAGAACTGGTGGCAAAAGGCGAAAAGACGGAAATGGAGGCGCGGGAATTGGTCGAACGGCTGTTCAACCGTACCCCGGCACCCCCGGCTTCCCCACCGGTGGAAGTGGAAGTGACCAGTACCCCGGCAACCCCGGCAGCGGCGGCGGAATTAGAATTACAGGAATTGACCCAGGAGTTGTCCTCCCTGCGGGAATCCTTGGAGCAATCTCGCTCTAACGAAACCGCTTAAGCGAATCCCTTCTGGTACAGTGGGGTTAGGTTGCGTGGGGGAAACCTATGCCTCAGCCGCTCTATATTGCCTTTATTTGGCATCAACACCAACCCCTGTATAAAAGCCCGCTGACCGGGGAATACCGAATGCCCTGGGTGCGCCTGCATGGCACCAAAGATTATCTGGATTTGTTATTACATCTGACCCGTTATCCCCGGTTCCACCAGACGATCAACTTGGTGCCGTCTCTGCTGGTGCAGATTGAGGACTACGCTCAGGGGCGGGCCAGGGATCCCTACCTGGCGGTGAGCTTGAAAAAGGTGACGGAATTGGGGGAGTGGGAGCGCAATTTTGTGGTGACCAGCTTTTTCGATGCCCACCACCGCACCATGATTGACCCCTATCCGGGCTACCGCCGATTGTATGAACAACAGCAGACCAAGGGGCGGGCGTGGTGTTTGGAAAATTGGTCAGACCAGGATTTTGAAGATTTGTTAATGTGGCACAATCTCACCTGGCTGGACCCTCTTTTTTACGACCGGCCGCCGGTGCCCACCTGGTGGCAACGAGGGGGCAATTTTACCCAGGCGGATCGGCAAACCTTGTGGCAGATTCAGCAGGACATCCTGGCGCAGATCATCCCGGAACATCGCCGCTGGCAGGACGCCGGGGTAATTGAACTGACCACCAGTCCTTACAGTCACCCGATTTTGCCCCTGTTGGCCGATACCCAGTCGGCGCGGGTCGCCGTGCCCCATTTGCCGTTGCCCCAGCGGTTCCAATGGCCGCAGGATGTCACCTGGCAGTTGCAAAAAGCCTGGGAGAATTACCAACAGTATTTTGAGAGGACTCCGCGGGGGCTGTGGCCGTCGGAGCAGTCGGTGAGTCCGGAAATTTTAGAGCCGATTGCCCAGCAGGGGTTTCAATGGCTGTGTAGTGATGAGGGGGTTTTAGGGGCAAGTTTGCGGCGCGCCATCCAGCGGGACAGTCAGGGGCAGGTGGTGGATGCGGATGTCTTGTATCGTCCTTACCGCATTCAAACGAACCACGGGGACTTAGCCTTGGTCTTTCGCGACCATCGCCTGTCGGATTTGATTGGCTTTTCCTACAGTCAACTGCCGGTGGCGACGGCGGTAGAGGATTTGGTGAACCGGTTGGGCTGGATTTATGAACGGGCGCAGGTGGAGACGACCCCGGATGACCCCTGGTTGGTGACGATTGCCCTGGATGGGGAAAATTGTTGGGAGTATTATCCCCAGGATGGAGGCGAATTTCTGGAGCAGTTGTTTGCTCGGTTAAGTCAGGATGAACGGTTCCGGGGGGTGACGGTGTCGGAGTTTTTGCAGGAATTTCCCCCCCGAAAAACCCTGAATTACCTGCATAGCGGTTCCTGGATTGAGGCGAATTTCACGACCTGGATCGGTGACCCGGTGAAAAATAAGGCTTGGGACTGGCTGGGGCGGGCACGGGCGGCTTTGGCGCAGGCAGCTAATGTCACCGATTTGGCCTGGGAGGCGTTGGCAGCCGCGGAGGGGTCGGATTGGTTTTGGTGGTTTGGGGCAGGGCACAGTTCCCGGCTGGACCCGCTGTTTGACGAACTCTTTCGGGAACATCTACGGGCGTTGTACCAGAGTTTGGGGCAGACCCCACCGCCGGAATTGGCTTATCCCTTAGAACCCCAGCATTTTCAGGGGGATTACCCGCCCGAGGGCTTGATCCAGCCGGTGATTGACGGGCGGGGGGATGAACAGGATTGGTTTCGCGCCGGACTCGTGCAGGTAGGCTCCGCCCGAGCCACCATGCACCAAAGTCATCCGATCCGAACCATCCGTTACGGTACCGATCACTTACACTTTTACCTGCGGGTGGACTTCAGCCAAGGGGTTACTCCCGGTCGGGAAGACTTCTCAACCCTCCACTTGGTTTGGTATTACCCCGGTCAATTGGGTCATACGAGCTGCATCCCGCTGGTGGATGTGCCGGATGTGGCCCCCTGCAATTATCGTTTTCGCCATCACCTGGGCATCCATCTGCAGGAGAGGTTTTGCTGGTTGGCGCAGGCGGGTACGGCGGATACTTGGTTGCCCCAACCGACCCGCAGCCAGATTGCCCTTGACACTTGCCTGGAAATTGCCGTCCCCTGGGATGAGCTCCAGGTTGCCCCTAACTGGTCGGTGTCCCTGCTGCTGGTGCTGGGGCAGACGGGACAGTTTCGGGGCTATTTGCCCCAACAGGGTTTGCTGAATTTTCCGGTTCCGTAACGGCCATCCGCTGCGCCACACCGACGGCGTAATAGCCCAGCATGGAGGCCACGGTCAACCCCACCAGGAACAGCACCACCAATAAACCCGCCCCCCGACCGACGATGCCCATTTGTGCCAGTTGGCCTTTGCCGGTGGTGATTTCACCCACAACCAGGCAAATGATTCCGATCATCGCCAACCGCCCGTTCCACAACTCCGCAAAATGGGTAAACCCAAAGGTGCCCGCCCCGGTCGGGTTCACATTAAATCGATTCATGCCACAACCTCGTCAAATCTAAATTATTTTTAATTATTACACATAGTGTTAACTTTTGTTAATCTGTTGGTGCGTCTAGGGTCAACCGGTGCCAGGGGAAAGCCTTGTGCCCGCAGGGACAAGACACCCGCACGATGCAGGCGGATGTCCCTTTGATGTTAGATGTGCTTACCCGCAACGATCCCAACGGCCATCAGGGGTTAAATTAGAGAGGAAAAATGACCGGAGTTAACTTCATGGCACGTTGGACCGACGCGATGCCCGACCGCTTGGCCGACCAGACCCAAGCGAATGCTGAAGGAATTCCTGAATTAAAAGGTGTTATTACCCGCCTTGCAGCCAAAGTCGAAGCGAATGCCGAGGCCATCAGCCGCTTAGAAACTCAGGTCTCCGAACTCCGGGAGGGACAAGCCCTGATGATGCAAATGATCATGCAGCAGCAGAGTTCCCTTGAGGAAGTGCGTCAAGACACCCGCACCATGCAGGCGGATGTTCGTTTGATGTTAGATGTGCTTACCCGCAACGATCCCAACGGCCATCAGGGTAACCGTTAGCCGCTATGACTTTTACCTCCCCCGGCCCCATCATTTGGCAATTTGGTTCCTTTGCCCTGCGTTGGTATGGCCTGTTGATTGGCCTCTCCGTATGGTTGGGCTTGAATCTCTCCCGATTTTTAGCCAAAAAACGCCAGCTTGACCCTAACTTAATCACCGATTTGTCCTTAGCATTAGTCGTTTTAGCCTTGGTGGGTGCCCGATTATATTATGTTGTTTTTCAAGGGTCGTATTATGCCCAAAACCCCTTAGAAATTTTTGCAATTTGGCACGGAGGCTTGGCCATTCACGGGGCAATTTTAGCCGGATTGGCAACCACCTGGTTCTTCGCCCGCCGCCGGCAGATATCCCTTTGGCAATTGACCGATGTATTAGCCCCTTCCTTGGCTTTGGGACAGATGATCGGTCGGTGGGGCAATTTCTTTAATTCGGAAGCCTTTGGTGTCCCTACGGATTTACCCTGGAAATTGTATATTCCCTACGAACATCGTCCCCCGGAATTGCGACAGTTTGAATATTTTCATCCCACCTTTTTGTATGAATCCCTTTGGAATTTATTGGTATTAATTTTATTATTAACTTTGTTCTTTCGCTATCCGCGCCTCCGCCCCGGTACCTTAACAATGGTTTATTTTTTGGCCTACAGCACGGGGCGTTTGCTGATCGAGGGACTGCGTACCGATAGTTTAATGTTAGGTTCACTCCGTATCGCGCAAATCATTAGTCTCATAGGTATCGGCGTAGGCGGGTTTGGACTGCTTTGGTTGTCCTATTGGCGGCGCCATTTGCCCGATGTGATCTCCCCCGAATCCCAGGACAATAACAAGTACAATAAAATTTAGATGATTCGGTCACTGCTCCCGGAGTTATGAGTCAAGCATTGAACGTTTTGGGTACCCCTCTACAGATATGTTGCCGCTCGCCGTTGACCGGTTTTTACCGCACGGGGTACTGCGAGACGGGGCCTTTGGACACAGGGGTGCATACGGTGTGTGCCCAGGTGACGGCCGAATTTCTCCAATTCACCCAACAACGGGGGAATGACCTGAGTACCCCGGCGCCCCAGTACCAATTTCCGGGTCTGAAACCGGGCGACCGCTGGTGTCTGTGTGCCAGCCGTTGGGAAGAAGCCCGTCGCGCCGGCGTGGCACCACCGGTGATTCTGAGCGCAACCCACCAAAAAACCTTGGCAATCATTCCCTTAGCCGTACTACAGGAATACAGCCTTAATTTGCTTCAGCCCGAGTAATCCGCCACAAGGGCCACAGGGTCGTCACCAGGGCGGCAAAATGCCCCGCAATCGTATTGAGTAATCCCTGTACGACCAAAATATCCAGCGCATCCACCGGCTGGCTGGCCAAGGCCAACGTCCCCTGGGGAACCAACAATGCCTTGGCAAACAAACTGCCGATTACCACAAAGGTACCGAGCAACGTCGCCAGCATTCCCACCAGCGCTGTGCCCATTTCCCAATACAACTTACTCAGTACATCTTCCTTACGGGGGCGATGTTCCCATTCCATTTCTGCCAAGCGGTTGGCCAAATCAATGCTGCGATATTTCAACCAAATCCCCAATGCCAAAGCCGCCACACCCACCAACCCCAGCGTCAATCCCGTACCGTTTTGCAGGTTGATCCGCCGTTGCAAGAGGGCAAATAACAGGATCAACAACGCCACAACTCCCAACACCGCTTGTACCCAAAAACCCACCCAACTGGCGCGTTTGAGGGTGCGGGCAGCCTGGACGCGATTAGAACCCGAAGGAGGCACTGCTTCCCACCGTAGTTAATAAATTGGCTGCGAACTGTAACACTAAGAATGCCAAAATGGGAGAAAAATCAATGCCCCCTAACGGCGGAATAATCGAGCGAAACAGGTTTAGGTAGGGGTCGGTCAATTGGCTCAGGGTCATCCAGGGTTGGTTGTACCAATTGATGGTCGGAAACCAACTCAACAAGACCCGGCAGATCAACAGCACAAGATAGATATTGATAAAACTAATGGCACCTTGAACGACCAAGGGTACAGTGCTGGACATGAACAAAACCCCCAACAGTTAACCATTTTTATGATAACCTCCCTCTCCCCCCAAATTGCCCCCGGTTCCGCTCAAACCTCTACAGCAATCGGATTTGGGTTTGGCCGGACTGGGTTCGCCAATCCGATTCTATTGCGATGTGATTATGAAGACTTTTATTGATTCAGAATGAGCGGTCGCAGGGGGGCACCTCCCGCTTGGATTCTCCGTCATTTGGGCGTTCTGGCCGGAGAATTTCCGCTTGGATAGAGTTGACCTTATGCTATATGATTTAGAGGTATGAGCAAAAGATATTCAACGTGAGTACAAATAATGTCTGCCACTACCCAGCGTCCTTGGCTCAAATTGGTTATGGTTGTGGGTGGGGCAGCATTTTTGGGTTTATCGGTACTGCCCTTTGCGGATAGTTTACTGCCCAAAGCCGCAACCCCCACCCCGGAAGCGAAGGATGAGCGGGTCAGCGAAGCCAAGGGCTTTGAATTGGTTTTAGAAAAAGACCCGGATAATGTCTATGCCCTGCGGTCATTATTAGAAATCCGTTTGCGCCAGAAAGACCTCAAGGGAGCGCTGCCCCTGCTGTCTCGCCTGGCGAAAAAACACCCGGATGTGGCGGAATATCATATTCTGTTGGCACAGACCCAGGTGGAATTGGGGGACAAAGAAGCTGCCGTGGGGACGTACCGGGACTTTCTCGAACGGCAACCGGGCAATTTACTGGCGCTGGTGGGGGTTACCGACTTATTGGTGCAGTTGGAGCGCCCCGCTTTAGCCGAGTCTATTCTGCAACAGTCCCTCGTCAAGGTCAAACCGGGTCAGAGCGATGGGACGGGGATCCAAATTCAGATGGCACGGGTCTATCTGGCGCAGGGTAAAATCCCCGCGGCTCTGGCTTTATTGGAGCAACTGATGCAACAAAATCCCCAGGATTTTCGCCCGGTCTTCGCTAAAGCCCAAACCTTGCAGGCGCTGGGGAAAACCAAAGAGGCTCAGCCCCTGTTTGCCAAGGCTGCCGAGCTGGCTCCCCCCGAACATCGGGATGAAATTCAACGCCTCACCCAAGCGAGTCCCAGCCCTGCCCCCAGTTCTCCCTAATCCCCTTGCCAGCACCGTTCTAACCAGGCGACGTGCTGGGCGCGCGTTCCCATGACCTGATGGACCACACTCCACACCAACAGCACATCCCGGGGATGCGTCATCTCAATCTCTAAAGGCCGGTGGGGTTCACAACGACAGGGAATTTCCAACTCCTGTAACCGATGATAAATCGGCCACCGCTGACTGCCAAGGCACACGAACTTACCTTCCCGCTCGGACAATCCCATGATTTTTTTTTCGCCCTCCATGACTGCCATATTGACCGGCTTTAATGACAATTATAAGCAATAATCGGTTTTTTCACAGTTGTTTTGCAATAATTTTTTTCAATAGCCGGTTGCTCTCTGCCCTCAAGGTAGTGACTTGTGGGAGGGAAACCGGGATGTTTATGATCGGAGCGCAGTCTGAGGGAGCAAGCGATGGCACGGGTGGCGGTGGTGTATTTTTCCGGCAGTGGGCATACTCATTTGCTGGCAGAGGCCATCGGGCAAGGGGCGGCGACGGTCGCGGGTACGGCGGTGGATTTATTGAGAATTACAGGCGAGCAGATCACCAACGGTCGCTGGCGGGATGATGGGCTGCTGGCCAGTCTCAACCGGGCGGATGCGATTGTTTTTGGTTCTCCCACGTATATGGGTGGGGTGGCGGCGCAATTTAAGGCGTTTCTGGATGCGGCCAGTGGGATTTGGTGGCAGCGGGGGTGGCAGGACAAGCTGGCGGGGGGATTCACCCATTCCGGTTCGCTCAGCGGGGATAAGCAGGGGACGTTGCTCTACTTGGCCATTAATGCTGCCCAGCATGGGATGATCTGGGTAGGGTCAGCCGCCATGCCGGACGGGACGGGGGTGAATCGGCTGGGGTCGTTTCTCGGGGTGATGGGGCAAAGCCCGGGGGATGGCGGTGGTGCCCCGGCGAGGCTGGCACCGGGGGATGCGGAAACGGCTCAACGCTATGGCCGCCGGATCGCCGAGATTGCCCGGCGTTGGGGTGCCATTCAACCGCAGTCCGATGAAATGCAATCCCTATGAATCTCCCTATGAATCTCAGTAATGAACCGTTTTACCATATCGGCGCCGGTGCGGGGGCATGTTTGCTGATTCATGGGTTGGGGGGCGGCGTGTACGAATTGCAAACCCTGGGGGAACGGCTCTACCAACAGGGCTGGACGGTGCGGGGTATGAATCTGCCCGGCCATGACCGGGCGGCTAAGCGGATGCCGGATTCGACCTGGTCACAATGGGTTGCCTGTGTGCAGACAGAATACCAACAACTTTGCCGGCATCATCACCGGGTGGCGGTGGTGGGTTTTTCCAATGGGGGCTTGCTGGCGCTCTACCTGGCATCCCAGGTGCAGAATCTGTACCGCTTGGTGTTACTGGCGCCGTTTTTGGGGATGTCCCGCTGGTTGTACCCCTTGGTGGATAGTATCGGTTATTGGATTCCGAGTTTACCCCGATGGCGCCTGCCGATTGCCGACCCGGAGATGGAAGCCCAGGCTCGCCGGGTTTGTTTTTTTCGGGATTTCAATTTGGCGGCGGTGCGTAGTGCCATAGAATTACAAAGGCGGGTGAAGCGGCTTTTGCCCCAGATGACTGTGCCCACCTTAGTCGTCCAATCGCGCCAAGACCGGGTGGTTGACCCAGAGGCGGCTTGGCAGGGGTTTCAAGCATTGGGCTGTACCGACAAACACTTTCACTGGCTCACCGACTGCGACCACATTATTACCTTAGACCGGCACCGGGAAGCGGTGATGCAATTAGTGAGCGACTTTCTGGCGGGGACGCCACTGCCGGACTAAATCCTGCACCTGCTGTTGCAATGTGCGCCAATCGGAACGGCTGAGAACCCGCCCCCCAAACCGCACATCCATGTAGGTAGTGACCACCTGCACCGCTAAATCCCGTGCCGCCAAATCACTCGCTTGCAGCACTAATAAAACCGCCATCGGCCCCATCTCCGGCGTAATGGCTAAGCCCTGATGCCGTAACTCTTCCCGTAGTTGTAAATACAAACGGGAAATGGCAGGGATACCGGCGCGGTCATGTCCCCAACGGATATAACGGGCGAGCCCATAGGCCAACGCCGGTGCCGCTCCCCCCCCAAGGGTGCCCCAAATATCCCCCAGGGGTTGCGCCACCCAGCCGGTGACCCCCACCAACAGGCATAAACCCACCCCGTCCGGCACCCGCCAGGTTTGTCCCCGCCGCCGATAGCCCCCCCAGCCACCGGCGCCGGTCAGCAGGAGTACCACCACCACCCGGAAACCGTTTTGCTGCAACCACGTTTGCCAATTCCGCATAGGGGTTGGCCGGTTCCCCTGGGGTGTCAGCCACGACCGCACGCTGTTGACCCCTTCCACCTGGGTGTCCAGGTCGTACTCCAGCACGTACTTATTCCAGCGAAACCGCAGGGCATCGGCCAAATCCGACCACCAATTGCCCACCTGCGGCAGTGCCCCCGCCGGGGTCGGGTCAAACGTCACCCAGTCATAACCGGCAAAGGGGACTTCCACCCAACTGTGGGCATTCGCCGCTTGCACCGCCAGATACCGGTCGTACTGATTCCACCGCCCCCCCAGGTAGCCGTTCACCAAGCGGGCCGGAATGCCGATACTCCGCAGCATGACCGTCATCGCCGTGGCAAAGTATTCACAGTGACCCCGCCGATGGGTAAACAAAAACGCATCCAAAGGCGGCTCATCGCCGGGATCCGGCAGGTTGGTCGTATAGGTAAAATTCTGGGACAGATAATCCTGAATCGCCTGCACCTTGTCGTAGGTGGTGGGTTGAGCGCGGGTAATTTCCTCGGCGAGTTCCCGGATTTTGGGATTGAAATCCGCAGGTAATTGTAAGTACATATTATTCGGCCAGCTCTCTCGCACCCGTTGCAGGGTCAAGTTCCAGTCCACCTGGCGCAGAGCATTGGCGCTGGGGAAAATGGGACGGCTCCAGGCGCGGTACTGGTAGCCCACATCCCCCACAAAATTGTAATACACATCGCCGGTGCGGGTGACGAACACCGACCGTCCCCACTCACGGATAATGCGGGCGCGGTCTTGGGATTGCCCCAGGGTGCCCACCTGTACCCGCAGTCCCTGCACCGTTTCCGGCAATTTCACCCGGTACAGGGGATTGAGGGCAAAGAGAACCAAGTGGGGCGAGGGTTCCAGATAAATCTCTTGGGTAATCAGGGACACCTGTTCCGGCACCGGGCGCACCTCCACCAATTGGTTCTGGACGGATTTGAGTTGCCCCTCCGTCTGTGTCCGCACCCAGGCCCGGCCGTCGTACTGGTCAAAACTCACCCCCCGCCAGTACAGAGGCATGATCTGGGGCGGGCGACCTTCGGGAAATTCCACCCGCATCACCACCCGGGTATCCTGGTTGAGCGTCCCGTGCTCCCCCACGTTCACCTGCTCGTTGAAGCCCTGGCTGAGTTCCCGTTGCCCGGCGCCACCCCGGCCAAAAAAGCCCAGCCCAATCCGGGGAAACAGGAAAAACAAGCCTACGGACAGGATAAACGTGGCCACCGCCACCCAGAACAAAGCCACCATCACCTTGGCACCGAAGACTCGCGTCTGCCCCGCCGCTTTGGGATAACTCCGTACCTGCACCCGCAGATGATACAGGGTAAAATTCATCACCCCTAGAATCACATACAGGGCAAACAAGAGGCCAAATAAAATATCACTGGTGTAAACCGTAGTGGCCGCCAACAACAGAAACGAGAGGGCGGTCGCTTGGTTGTAGTCCTCCGGGCGTTCCCGTTGAAATAACTTCGCCAGCGTCAGGTACAGCAACAAATATAAAGACGCATCTAGGGGATTGGCCTGCAAGGCGATCGTTCCCAGGATCAGCCCAACCAACACCGCCACCGTCAGCGGCATCCACAGCGGAGCGTACGGTTCCCAGCGAATCCGGGGCGGTTCCCAAAACCAGCTCACCACAGCCAGCAGCAAAAACAGCCCATTCACCAACGGCTCGGTAGCCCGGGCAACCACCACGGCGGCGAAGGCCACCCCCACCAGCGCGTAGGTACAGATTTTGTGGGTCGTGGTGAGGTTCCAGGTCATAGGATACAGGGGGGCAAGCCGTGCCGTCGCTTAGGAATACCGGGGACAATGTACCCTCACCGTAACATACGGCTCCAGCCGGCGGTCGGTTTGGCTCACCCCAACCCCAACAACGCCTGCACCATATCCCCTGCTTCCACCGTTTCCGCTTCCGTTTCCGTCTCCGCCGGGCTGTAGGGAGCCAGATAAATCAACCGGTCCCCCGGCTGGTAGTCCATATCCGTAGTCACCACCTCTAAAAACTGATGCCGTTGCCGCACCAAAGGTAACACCGCGGAGCCATCCAGACCCGGCGTTCCTTCTCCCCAGCGGGTTTCCGCCAACCGCACCCGTCCCCGCTCCAGAGCTTCATTCCACTCCTGCAGGGTCAAGTGGGGATGAAAGGCACAGCGCACCTGAGAGTGGTTCAACCGCCGCTCCTCCCGAAACAGAGCCAACACCCGCGGCGGATAAAATTCCTCCGCCACCCGCTGCGCCAAAACCAGATTCACCTCCGCATTTTTGGTCAGCGCCAAAAACGTCCCCATATTCGCCATCCCCGCCTCCGCCAACACCTCCGGGTCGAGGGCACTGCCCGGAATCGCCCGCAGATTTTCCCGTTCCGCCGCCCGGCAGTCCTCCCGGTTGGTATCAATCAGCACCACCGGCTCCCCGTGCTCCTGGAACAACCGCGCCAGCAACCGCCCCAGGGGATTGCTCCCCACGATCACCGCCCCATTGGTCTGCTCCGAACGCACCCCCAACAGCCGCGCCATCCCCTGCGCCGTCAGCCCCGGCACCACCACCGTGAGAATAATCGTCAAAAACACCAGCCCCTTCACCGAATCCCCCCCATTGAGGCCCCGCGCCGTCAACACAATCGAAAACAAGGAAGCCACCGAAGCCGATACAATCCCCCGCGGCGCAATCCAAGCCAAAAACAACTTCTGCCGCCAATGCAGGTCACTATTCCAAGTCGAAACCAAAATATTCAGCGGGCGCACCACCAGCATCAACGCCACCACCGTCCACAACCCCCCCCAGCCCAGCATCCCCAAACTCGCCAGGGACAAATCCGCCGCCAGCAGGATAAACAACATCGACACCGCCAAAGTCGTCAACTGCCCCTTAAACCGGCGCAACAACCGCTGTTCCGGCGTCGTCAACTGCAACACAATCCCCGCCACCGCCGCCGCCATCAGCCCCGACTCACTCTGCACCCACTGCGCCAGACCGTACAACCCCCACAGCCCCGCCAACACCGCCAAATTTTTCAAATCCTGACTCGGGACACTCTCCTCCCGAAACAGCCAACTCAGCAGCCAGCCCCCCAACGCCCCAATACCAATCCCCAGCCCCAGGCGACTGCCCAACCCCACCACAATCTCCGTCCAACCCGTATCCCCCGTCAGGACAATGTTCAACACCACCACCGCCAAAATCGCCCCCACCGGGTCAATCAACACCCCCTCCCCCTCCAACAGGGCACTCAAGCGGCGGTCCACCTTCACCTGCCGCAACAACGGCCCGATCACCGTCGGCCCCGTCACCGTCACCAGCGAGCCATAGAGAAAAGCCAGCGGCCAGGGAAATTCCCCCAAAAAATGCGCCGCCACCCCGCCCCCCACCAGGGTAATCAACGCCCCCACCGTCACCAGATTCTGAATCGTCCCCGACACCTGCCCCAACTCCCGCAGGGACAGATTCAACCCCCCCTCAAACAAAATCAACGCCACACACAGAGAAATCACCACCTCCAGCCCCACCCCCAAGGACTGCGGTTGCAGCCAGTCCAATCCATCCGCCCCCAGCGCAATTCCAAACAGCAGCAGAAACATAATACTCGGCACCCGCAGGACATCCGCCAACACCTGCGCCCCGATTCCCGCAACCACTGCCAGCACAATTTGTAGGGTGAGGGTCAAAGAATCGGTCATACCCGTAGGGTTCACCCCCCCACCCAGGGAGAGTCGCTAACGTTCAATGCTCGACAGAAAGACCGGCTCCACCCGAATCGCCACCAAGCGAGACGGCCGCAGCACCAAAAATTCCCCTTGCAGACCCCGCACCGGCACATTCACCAATTCGTGGGAATTACTCTGCGCCATCAATTCCCCTTGATACCACTTCTGAAAATCCTGGATCGAGCCAAAACGCACCTCCTCCCGGTGTCCCCCCTCCAGGAGCAAATGCACCAAATACTCGTCAGCGACCCTGGGCATAGATTAGGCTAAACAACAGTTACTCAAAAGCCTACTGCACAACCACCCTCCATCGCAACACCCGGAACCTTCCCCCGCCTCCGACTTCATATAAAAATATAAAACGTACCTATTAAACGAGCCACCTGAGAACCACTGTCCCATGCCGACCCGTCTGACCCTGCTACTCCTACTCCTGCTCACCCACCTAAGCCGACCCGCTTGGGGGCAAACCAACCCCAGCGAAGAGCGGATTCAACGCTACGCCCTGATCGTTCTGGAACTCGAACCCATCCGCCAAGCCCATCTCGAAGAAGCCCGCCGGTTACTCGGCTCGGTGAATACCAGCGGCAACCTCTGCGGCGAACGCAACCTACCCGCCTCGGTGCAAGCCGTGTGCAACCGTTATTTTGAACGCTCCCAACGCCTCGTCGAGCAAAGGGGGTTAACCGTGCAGGAATTCAATGCCATCACCACCCAAGCCCAACAGGATCCGAATTTGAGCAAACGCATCCAGGAAGCGATGCTCCGTCAACGCAAAGGATTTTGAAATAGAAAAAAATCGAAAATAAAATAAGGCCGTCTCTATTGAGGGCACCTCTATTTATGGCAACCGGCAGAAAATGATCTCCCTAGAATACCGAATGGATCGAGAACCAAGGACGGGGGCTGCCCCCCTGCGACCGCTTGTCCATAATTAAGGGCATCTCTATTAATGGGAGCCAAGCGGAAATTCTCTGGCCAGAACGCCCAAATGACCGAGAACCCAAGCGGGGGGTGCCCCCCTGCGACTGCCTTAATTAAGGGTACCTCTATTTATTGGAGCCAGTAGAAAATGATCTCGCTAGAATCCTGGGTTTACGGAGAACCCAAACGGGGGTTGCCCCCCTGCGACCGCTCATTCTGAATTGAATTAATTAATAGAGGTTCCCATAAATAAGATTTGACAAGATTTGGGTGTTGCATCGCGGTTGCCGCCCTTGGTGCTTGAAAATGCTGGTTTGCGAATCGGGTCGGTATTGGTTTCCGGGAAGCTGTGGCTGTGGGTATCCACAACAGCTTTGCGGGGACGGGGGAGATGGTGACGTATGATAAAAAAATCCTACACAAATTGCATCTATGGTCGGTCGGCAACGGGTGATTCTTTTACTGGTGGTGGGGCTGGTTCTAGCTGCCCTGCTGGTGATTACGCGCATCCCTGTCCGTTTGGGGTTGGATTTGCAGGGGGGGGCCCAGTTAACACTGCAAGTGAAAACGACGGCGGAGGTGAAAGAGATTACTCCACCGGTTTTAGAGGCGGTGCAACGGGTGGTGGAAGGCCGGATCAATGGTTTGGGGGTCTCGGAAGCGGTGGTGCAAACGGTCGGGAGCAATCAATTATTAGTCCAGTTGCCGGGGGTCAATGACCCGCAACAGGCGGAACGGGTGTTGGGCGGTACGGCGCAGTTGGATTTTCGCCGCCAGAAACCGGGAACCGATACTCAACAAATTCAGCAGTTATACCTGGTACGGGAGCAGATTCTCGCCATGCTGAATCAACCCAGCACCGGGGCTGACCCGGCGCAACTGCAAAAAGACCTGAAACAAGCGGAGGAAGCTTTGGCCGCTTTTTATGAACCGACCGGGTTGACGGGTAAGAATCTCAAAGACGCAGTGGCGCAACCGCTACCGGCGGGGAATCAATGGCAGGTGGCGATCCGCTTCGATGGCCCGGGGGGGCAAAAATTTGCTGAATTGACCCAATCAATCGCCGGGACGGGGCGTACCTTGGGGATTTTTCTGGATAATACCTTGATTAGCTTTCCTTCGGTAAGTGCTGAATTTGCCGCCGCCGGCATTACCGGTGGAGCGGCCGTTATTACCGGTAATTTTACGGCGGAATCTGCCAACGATTTGGCGGTGCAACTGCGGGGGGGAGCGTTGCCTGTCCCGGTGGAAATTGTCGAAAATCGCACGGTGGGAGCGACCCTCGGCCAAGATAGTATTGAACGTAGTTACTGGGCATTTTTAGGGGGGTTGGTTTTGGTATTAGTGTTTATGGTGGTGTACTATCGTTTGCCGGGTTTGATCGCCGACGTATCGTTGGTGATTTATGCGTTATTAACCTATGCCTCTTTTGTGCTCTTGGGCGTAACGTTAACCTTACCCGGAATTGCGGGTTTTATTCTCAGTATCGGTATGGCAGTGGATGCCAATATCTTGATTTTTGAACGAACTCGGGAAGAATTACAAATGGGTAAGAGTCTATACCGTTCGGTGGAATCGGGTTTCTATCGTGCTTTCACCAGTATTTTAGATGGAAACGTCACGACGTTAATCGCTTGTACGGCGCTGTTTTGGTTGGGGACGGGACTGGTCAAAGGATTTGCTCTGACTTTAGGCTTGGGAGTCTTAGTCAGTATGTTTACTGCGGTCACTTGTAGTCGGACATTTTTATTATTTACTCTAACGATTCCCAGCTTGCGCCGGGTGGAATTGTACGCTCCTAAATCGGTTTTGGCTAAAGGTTAGTTTTGCACACCTTGGGGGCACCTCTATTGATTGGAACTAGCAGAAAATCATCTCGCTGGCATACCGAGTTAATGGAGAACCAAAACGGGGGCTGTGCCCTCTCGACCGCTTGTCCCTAATTATGACTAATTAATTATTATGACTAATTAATTATGATTCGAGGTTTCCTGAAAATGTTAACCGTTTTGAGTATCTTCTAAGCGGTCAATTCTGCGGTGACTGGTTCGTATTTCTTTTAGCGAGATGCTCCTCGGTTGGCTACGCCTGACCCCCGGGGGGATGTGTTAGCATAAATCCGTCTATGTTGTACTGATACATTAAAGATGCTGGAACTGGCAACTTTAGGCTTATTGCGGCGGCAGCCGCTGCACGGTTATCGCCTGACCAAGTTATTAGAACTCTTTATGGGCAGTTGTATCAGTGTGAATTA
>CALHCP010000053.1 GCA_937936705.1 uncultured cyanobacterium
TAAAAAAGGTGGATGAACTGCGTCATCTCACCCGCCGCGAGAAAGCCAAATACTGTGGTTACTATCGGGTCAAGGGGGATCGGATGCGCATCAATGTATCCGAGTTTATGGATGCGGTTTTGCTGGCCAAAGGTGTGGCGATTGATAATGCTCGGGATGGCCGGGGGCGGGAGCCGACCTACCGGGTGAGTGTGCATCGCAACGGTCAAATTGTGATCGGTGCCGCCTACACCCAAAAAATGGGTTTGAAACCGGGAGATGAATTTGAAATCAAACCCGGTTACAAACATATCCACCTGACCCAAGTAGAGCGTTCTTTGAACGGCGCTGCCCCTACGGAAGATTAATCCCCACTGACCCCAGATGGGAACCTTGTTCACAGTGCTCTTCCCCTTAATTGTGTGACCATCACCCTGACGTTGGGTGACCCGGCGGGCATTGGGTCGGAATTGATTTTACGGGCATACCAAACCTATCGCCCGCGTTGGCCGGTGCAGGTGGTGGGTTCCTGGGATGTTTTGGTGGATACCTACCAACGGTTGCGCGGGTTGGGGGTAGCGGTGGCCGACCCGGCGCGCTTGCCCTTGGTGGATGTGCCCGCTCCGGAACCGATTTGCCCGGGGCAGCCCTCCCCGCTCACCGGGGCGTTGAGTGTGCAGTACCTGCAAACGGCCTTAGCCTTGGGTAGTGGGGCTTTGGTGACGGCACCCATCGCCAAAGCCTATTGGCACCAGGCGGGGTATTCTTACCCGGGGCAGACGGAATTTTTGGCGGCGGCGACCGGGGCGGCGGCGACGGCAATGGCTTTTTTTGCCCGTTCTCCCTACACGGGTTGGGTGTTGCGGACGGTTTTGGTCACCACCCATATTCCCCTGGCGCAGGTGCCGGCGGCGGTTACGGCCGATTTATTGACCGAAAAATTCCGCTTGCTGGTTGCGAGTTTGCGACGGGATTTTGGCATCGAGCGGCCCCGGATTGCCCTGGCGGGTTTGAATCCCCATGCGGGGGAACAGGGGCATCTGGGCAAAGAAGAGCAGCAGGTTCTGGAACCCTGGCGGCAGGAGATGCGCGCGCGGTTTCCCCAGGTGGAATTGTGCGGCCCGATTCCCCCGGATAGTCTCTGGATCGCTCCGGCGCGGGCATGGTGGCAACCGGCCACCCCTGCTCCTTGGGATGCCTGCCTGGCTCTCTATCACGACCAGGGGTTAATCCCGGTGAAAGCCCTGGCTTTTGACCAAGCGGTGAATGTCACCCTGGGATTACCCTGCATTCGGACATCCCCTGACCACGGCACCGCCTTTGATATTGCCGGTCAGGGCAAAGCCAATCCGGCCAGCTTAATCAGCGCCTGGCAATGGGCAGAATACCTTTGGGAACGACGGCACGGCCATTAGACCTGCACCGGATTGGCCGGCTGGCGCACCAAATTGGCCAATTCTTGCAGTTGGGCAATCGCCTCCGCGCCTTCGAGTTTCATCAACTCCCGGTCATCCCGCATTTCCGTCCAGGTAATCCCGTAATCGGACACCAAAAACCGAATCAAATGCCCTTCTCCCAAACTGACCATAAACGAGGCACTGTTCATGGCGGAACCGCAGGTGTAACAGGAGGCCAACCGCCCCTGCCGCTCCAGAACCGTGGCAAGCGCTTGCAGGTTCATCACCAAGTCCCGGACAAATTCCCGATGTTGACTGGCTAAACGGATAAACACACAATCACCTTGGGCTGAGTTTTTTTAATCTTAGCTTAAAGTTTGGGCAATGACGACCGAACGACACTTATTGGCCTGGAATACCGACAAGAAGGCCATTTGTCTGTACTGACTCTATACTGCTGTAACCGCGACGGGAACGGTGCAGTTTTGGGGGGGCGAATGAATGGGAGTTGATGGTAACGGCGGTTGAGTGGACTGCGGTTGTCCCTGGGATGGGCAACGGTATCAGTGTTAAATTAGGGGGTAGTGGGGAACAGAGGACAAGCAGGGGGGAGTATCTATGCTAAGTCGGTGGCTGGTGATGATCGGTGTGGTAATCGGGGTGAGTACTCCCCTGCGGGCGGAAATGGTCGAGGTGCCACCGGTGGATTGGGTGCGCCAGAGCCAGGAAGCCCTCATCCAGGGGGATGAAGCCGCTTCTCTGCAATCTTTAGAGCAGGCAATCCGGGGGATGAGTGGGGGGCAAATTCTGGATTTATTGCTGCAGGGACAACGGTTACTGCGCCAGGGGCGCACCGAAGATGTCTTGGCGATCTTGAATCTCGCCTTGCCTTTACTGCAAGGGTTGATGACCCAAATCCCCCCGGAGTCCTTGCCCAAGGGAACCGAAGCGCAGGTAATGGGCACGGTGATGGAACCGCTGCTCAAAAATTTGCCGAATACGCCTGCCACTCGACCGATTATGGACATCATGCAAACCATTTTCCGGCAATTGGGTCGCTAATGCTGTTGAGCAATGCCGCCGCGCATCCTACGAATGGACGCGAAGCATCATTCGCCGGTTAGCGGCGGATGTGATATAGTTATTCCAGTCAAGTATGGCACTATTGCCCGCCAGAAAAGACTTCTGGGGAACCGGGCAGATACAAGACCTGCTTGGCAAGGTACAACTGAACCTGTAAGTCCTGGCATCACCCGATTGATAAACGTAGGGAACAGG
>CALHCP010000054.1 GCA_937936705.1 uncultured cyanobacterium
TATGGCCTCTAGAATCGGGGTATCACCAACGGAAAACCGTTTACAATCTCTACCATATTTTGAATCACTTTAATTTATTTGGCGGTTCCTATTGGCAACAAGCCGAACAGATGATGATGCAGATCCTGCACAGCCAGCCCCATTGATGACACTCTAATGCATAGGGAACTTTGATCAACTTAGGAATTAGGAATCAGCAGTTGGGGGGCGCCCTGAAATCTCAATTGGGCGCCTCAACTACGGCTCTGATTACCCAACCGGCGATTAATCGCTCAGGTTCACTTCCTGCGGGGGGGCACTGGCGCCATTTTGGGAAGCGGCTCGTTCTGCCTTTGCTTCCGCCACCAAATCCTGAAAAGACTCACCCGCTTCGGCGACGGCACTTTGCGCCTTATCAAAGGTTTCAAATACAAAGACTAAACCTTTTTTCGCCGTCTCCCGCGCCGAATCCGCCAACTCACTCTTGGTCGCCATGCCTACCAAGGGAGCCAACGCCAGCACTCCCACCCCGACCGCTAACGCCGTCACCGGTTCCAAACCTAAAAATAAAGCTTCCAATTCCATTGTTTCCACCTACTCAGAACTGCTTGCCCCTCCATGTTACTCCACCTGTCCAGCCCCAGAACAACCCGCCACCGGCACTCCTGACAGGCTAAACGCCCGTACTTCGGTAATTTTGACCGGTACAAGCTGCCCCACCCGAGTTGCCCCTGCCACAAAGGTCAGGCGATTGGTGCGGGTGCGCCCCATGCCTTGGCTGGCATCTTTGGGGTTGCTGCCTTCGATGAGGATTTCCTCCACCCGCCCCTGATAACGTTGGGAACGTTGGGCGGCCACCTGAGCAACGCAGTGATTCAACCGCTGCAAACGGTCTTGTTTGACCTCCTCAGGGATTTGATTGTCCCAAACTGCCGCCGGCGTGCCCGGTCGCGGGGAGTAGGCCGCCGTATTCACTTGGTCAAAGCCGATTTCTTGCACCAAAGCCAAGGTCTGGGCAAATTGGGCTTCCGTCTCGCCCGGAAACCCGACAATGGCATCGGCACTAATGGCGGCATCGGGAAGATAGTGGCGAATTTTTTGAATGATTTGCTGGTACTTTTCCCGGGTGTAACCCCGTTGCATCGCCCGCAAAACGGCATTATCCCCGGACTGAAAAGGAATGTGAAAATGCTCACAAACCTTGGGCAAGGCCGCACAGGCCTGGATGAGCCGCTCGGTGAAATAACGGGGATGGCTGGTGACAAAACGAATCCGCTCAATCCCCGGCACATCATGAATCAAATACAACAAATCCGTCAGGGTTACTTGATAACGACCGTCGGGACGAGTCCCCAAATCCCGCCCGTAGGCATCAATATTTTGTCCTAGCAACGTAATTTCTTTATATCCCTGTTCCGCCAGGCCGATAATTTCTTGCTTAATGGCTTGCGGTTGGCGGGACTGTTCCTTCCCCCGCACCTGGGGCACGACACAGTAAGTACAATGCTCATTACAACCATAAATCACATTCACCCAAGCGGTCACCCGACTGTCCCGCCGGGGTTTGGTGATGTCTTCGAGAATGTCAATGGCTTCGGTGGCCACCACCTGCTGCCCCTGCTCCACCTGGGCGAGTAAATCTCCCAAGCGGTTGGCGTACTGCGGCCCCATGACCAAATCCAACTCCGGTACCCGCCGCAACAGCCGCTCCCCCTCCTGCTGCGCCACACAACCGGCCACCACCAACGTTAAGCCGGGATGCTGGTGCTTGCGTTTGGCCTGCCGCCCCAAATAGGAGTAAACCTTTTGTTCGGCATTGTCGCGAATTGTACAGGTATTGTACAGAATTAAATCCGCCTGATTTTCGTCCTCTACCGCCTGCCAGCCCAAATCGTCCAACACCCCGGCCATCCGCTCCGAGTCGGCACGATTCATTTGGCAGCCAAAGGTGACAATGTGATAACGACGGGACATGGCCGACGGGTAAAGTAAACGGGGGTTATGCTGGAAAAGTTCAGATACTTATTATACGTCATCTCCGCTGGTGGGAAAGAAGATGGGATTTCCCATGATATTTCCCAGGCCGGCATCCGGCTGGCAGGGGTCGGCGGCAGATTGATCAGGATTTGAGAACAGAGATTGGTGGAGAACCAAGGTCGGCGGCTGCGCCCCGGCGACCGCCATTCTCAACTCAGGTAAGATTGCTATAGGGCACCTCTATTTATGGGAACCGGCAGAAAATCATCTCGCTGGAATGCTGAGTTTACAGAGAACCAGCGACGGGGTCTGCGCCCCGGCGACCGCCGTTCCCCAATGACATAGAAGTTCCTTACGGTTAAGGGAGGAGACGGTGCTGAACCAGACCTGTAGGGATGCCGACCAACGGGCATTGGGAGCGTGAGCATGAGTGGCTTTGGTGCGGCGGACTGCTCCCGACCCGATCTGACCCGCGCCAGTTTTGTCGCTGCCAATGCCACCCTGATCGGGGATGTCCGGCTGGGGCAGGATGTCAATATCTGGTATCAGGCGGTTCTGCGGGGGGATTGCAGCCCGATTATCCTCGGTGAGGGAACCAATATCCAAGATGGCTGTATCCTGCACGGCGACCCCGGTGAACCGACCCTTTTGGGTGACTGGGTAACGGTGGGGCATCGGGCGGTGATTCACAGTGCCCAGATTCAAACCGGTTCGCTGGTGGGCATGGGAGCCATCATTCTCAACGGGGTGACCGTCGGGCAGGGCTGCATCATCGGTGCCGGCGCCGTGGTCACCAAGTCGGTGCCGGATTACTCCCTCGCTTTGGGTATGCCCGCCAAGGTGATCCGGGAAGTCACACCGCAAGAGGCCGCCGATTTAATTGCCCATGCCCAAGACTACATTGCCCTGGCGCGGCAACACGCCTGTCAGGTCTTGGAGGGGGAAGGTTCCCCGAAAATGGGGCTGAGGTAAGCGACCAAGGCACCGATGGCAAAACCGGCGACATTGCGCACGATAGGTAACCAATCGCTGGTACGGCTAAGCACCGGGCCTAAACCGAAGGAGATAAACAACATCCCCCACAGGGGCGAAAAGATCAACACCCACTGCCACGCCACCACCTGTCCTTGCCGCCGGGGTTGAGCCGCAAACCCACAGATGACCCCACCCACCAAGGACGTGATCAGGGTTAACAACCATTGTTCTTGGGGCAAACCGGGCACGACTTTACAGCCCTCTTCCCGGACTAGACAGGTCTCCACCGCATGCAAGGCTTCGATAATGGCCTGGTCTTCCCCGTGTTCCCGCACATAAAACATATTGCCGAAGCGGGCCTGCAACTCAATCCAGAACAGGCGGGGCATTTTGGCATAGACGGCATCGCCGACGTTAAAACTGAGCAAATTCCCCCCCCGCGGGTCGGCTACCAACACAACACTGCGGTCATCCAAGCCCCAAAAGTCCTTGACGGCTTTGCCGGGGGTGCGGTCGTACTGGGTGACCACCCGCAGTTTCCAGCCCTGTTCCCGCTCAAATTGTTCCAGTTCTTGCGCCAGCGCCAACTCCTGCACATCGGTTAAGGAACGATTCAGGTCAATAATCGGGGTGGGATGATCCGGCAATAAATCGGGGTTGTCGTAGGCCAACGCCGGGGATACCCACAACCCTAAACCCAAGACCAGGCTCAAAAAAACGCCTATCACCCAGGAAAATGTCTTAAACATCGTTTGAATCGCTCCGTAGTTAATCCGTATGTAAGGCGCCACCGTCACAAAGTTTACATTCTGTAACTTGTCTTTAATTTTAGAAAGTTTCGGTCGGCGCGTCAAACGGTGGGGCGGGGGCGGGGTTCGCTAGACTGAAGGGGTAAGGAGCGATGGGTTGAGGGTGGAGATCACGTTTTTGGGAACCAGTTCGGGGGTGCCGACCCGGGGGCGCAATGTCTCGAGTATCGGTCTGAAACTGCCGCAACGGGCGGAGGTTTGGCTGTTTGATTGTGGGGAGGGAACGCAGCATCAATTACTCCGCAGTGAACTCAAGACCAGCCAGATTCGCCGGATTTTTGTGACCCACATGCACGGGGATCATATTTTCGGGCTGATGGGATTGCTGGCCAGTTGTGGTTTGGCGGGGAACAATCACCGGGTGGATATTTACGGCCCGGCGGATTTGAGCGGCTATATCAAAGCCTGTCTGCGTTACAGCCAGATGCGGTTTGCCTTTCCGGTGCAGGTGCATGGGGTGACGCCGGGGCTGGTCTATGAAGATGAGGAATTTCGGGTGACCTGTGCGCCTCTGAAACATCGGGTACCGGCCTTTGGCTATCGGGTGGCGGAACGGGAACGCGCCGGGGAGTTTGATGTCGCCAAAGCCCAGCGCTTGGGGATTCCCGCCGGGCCGGTGTACGGTCAGTTGAAACGGGGTGAGCGGGTGACCCTCCCGGATGGCCGGGTGTTGGACGGTAGGGAGTTTTGCGGCGCCCCCCAACCCGGGCGGCATTTCGTGTACTGCACGGATACCATTTACTGCGAGGAAGCGGTGGCCTTGGCGCAGGGGGCGGATGTGTTGGTGCATGAGGCGACCTTTGCCCACCAGGATGCTGAGTTGGCTTTTGAACGGCTCCACTCGACTTCGACGATGGCGGCACAGGTGGCCTTGGCCGCCGGGGTCAAACAGTTGATTTTGACCCATTTCAGTCCCCGTTATGCACCGGGCAATCCCGTCCAATTAAACGATTTGTTGGCGGAAGCCCAGGCGATTTTTGCCAATACGGTGTTGGCGAGTGATTTTTTCACCTATGCCATTCCCCGTGCCCCATCGCCCACGGCAACGGCGGTGGGCTGAGCGAGCGGGCGGCTTTGCCGGTGGGAATCAATCGAGTTACCCTGGGGTATTGAGCTGGTGTCATTTGCGGCAGTGACCCAAAACGATGGCGGGACATAGTAAATGGGCGAATATCAAACGGCAAAAAGCCCGGGTGGATGCGGTGAAAGGGCAGGTTTTTGCCAAACTTTCGCGGGAAATGATGGTGGCGGCGCGCACCGGCTTACCGGACCCGGCGGCGAATTTTCGCCTGCGCACAGCGATTGACAAAGCCAAAGCCGCCGGTATGTCCCAAGAGAATATCGAACGGGCGATTGCCAAAGGCGCCGGTTTACTGGGAGCCGATGCGGAGCGTTTGGAAGCGGTGCGCTACGAGGGGTATGCCCCCGGTGGGGTGGCGGTGCTGATCGAAGCCCTCACGGATAACCGCAACCGGACGGCCGGTGAGATTCGGGCGGCCTTTAACAAGTACGGCGGCAATCTGGGGGAAACCGGCTGTGTCGGCTGGATGTTTACCCAGGTGGGGTGGGTGGAACTGCCGGGTCTGACCAACGAGGATGACCTCCTGGAGACCGCCCTGCTCGTCCCGGCGACCGGCTATGAATGGGATGGCGAGACGGCGGCTTTGCTCACCGAGCCGTTGGCACTCGAAGCGGTGGTCACCGCCTTGCAAAACCAGGGTTATACGGTGGGCAGCGCCCTGACCCGCTGGCAGCCGACGACAACCGTAGTCATTACCGAGCCGGAGTGGGGACGGAAGGTGTTGCGACTGCTGGAGGTGCTGGAAGACTTGGACGATGTGCAGGCGGTCAGTGCCAATTTTGATATGGATGAAGGGGTTCTCGCCGCCAGCATGAGCCATTAACCCCACCCTTGGGGCAATTCCCTGTATGATGAAGCTATGAATGCAGACGAGCTGTTACGGCGGTATGCGGATGGGGAACGGGATTTCCGGCAGGCCAACCTGAACGGTGCCGATTTATCTTTGGCTATTTTGCGGGAAATCAACCTCAGCCGGGCGAAGCTGTCCGGCACCGGCTTTAGTCAGGCCAATTTAAGCCGTGCGGATCTAAGTCGAGCCATTTTGCGGGAAGCGGATTTGAGCCAAGCCCTGCTCCAGGAGGCGAATTTAACGGCGGCCAAATTGGTGGGAGCCTATCTCAGCCAGGCGCAATTGGAAGGCGCGATTTTGAATAAGGCGAAATTAACCGAAGCGGATTTGGTGGGGGCGAATCTGCGCGAGGCCAAACTGGTGGGCGCGAATTTAAGTCGGGCGGTGTTGATTGAGGCGGATTTAAGCGGGGCGGATTTGAGTGGAGCCGACCTCACCGGTGCCAATTTGAACGATGCCCACTTGGTGGGAGCAAACTTGGCGCGGGTGGATTTAACCCGCACTGCCCTGCGCAATAGCGATCTAAGCCAGTCCAATTTTTTTGAAGCCGATCTCAGTCGTGCCATTCTCCAGGGAGCCAAGCTGGTGCGGGCGGGTTTGAGCGATGCGATTTTGAGTGAGGCCAATTTAGCCAATGCCGACTTGACCGAAGCCCAATGTATGAACGCCGATTTCAGCCGCACCAATCTCAAAGGAGCCAATCTCACCCGGGTGGGGCTGAGTGAGGCCATTTTAGACCGGGTGGATTTGATCCACGCCAACCTCACCGAAGCCGACCTCACCTGCGCCGATTTAACCGGGGTGGATTTGAGCCGGACCAATTTGACCGGTGCGCAACTGCAAAAGGCGATTTTACATCGCAGTACCCTGGTGCAAGCCACCCTCAAGCTGGCCAATCTCCAGGAAACTGATTTAACCGATGCCCGTTTGTCCCGCGCCGTCCTCACCGGTGCCAACCTGACCCAGGCCAATCTCACCGGGGTGGATTTGTCGGGGGCATGTCTGCAAGGGGCGGATTTGAGTGGAGCCAGTCTGGTGGGAGCGATTCTCAACCAAGCGGATTTGACCGCTGCCAAGCTGGTGGGTACGGATTTGAGCGGAGCTTCCCTCTACGAAGTGCTGGTGCAAGGCAGTGATTTTACCCGTGCTTGTTTAACCGATGCCTACCTGGATGCCACGGATTTGAACGGTGCCCTGCTCACCGAGGCGATTTTGCCCGAACAACTTTTGAATCGTTAAGGGAACCTCATTTCATTAGGGAACAGTAGTCGCCGGGGCGCCGCCCCCGTCCTTGAAAATCCTGGTTCTCCAATCAGGTCACCCTGCTATGGTTACCGTTTGACGGTAAATAACAGGCGGTAAGGGGGAGTCACCTGCGGCTCAGGACTACCCACAAAAACCTCATAAATACCGGCTTTCCAGTAGCCCGAAATCTGGGCAGGTTCAGGAGGAATGGGAGTGCCACAAAACGACCCATCGGGGCCGTTGACCAGAACGCTGCTGCCCACCGGGTCAATCACCAGCAATTTGGCGTAATCCAAATCTTGGCTCACCCGCAGGCGCTGGTTGGGACGTTGGGAAATGTACCCACACATCCCACTATTCACCGTTCCCCCCGCCCGTCCCTCCCAGGTGAGCGAGCCAAACCCAGGTGCAACCGTGGTCACGGGAACGCCGCATCCGGTTAAAACCAACCATCCGACCAGCCACCCATACCTGCCCATTGCGGCCGCTAGCTTCGGTACGCCCACCGGCGGGTGCCCACCGCCACCGCCAACATCGCCGTCAAGCCCAGCGGACTCGCCAGGGGATTGCTTTCCAGAGCCGTCACCCAAGGCGGCCAGGCCGGATTGACCGTCAACCACTGCCCCACCCGCACCCAGTAGTAGGTCGCCACCAGCCCGCCGTGGAACCCCACCGACCAGCCCAGCCGCCCCCCACAGGCCAACCGCCCCCAAGCCAAACTCAGTCCCAACAACCATAAACCCGGAAATTGCGGCCAGATGGTCAAAATCACCGCTAAGGGATGAAAAAAATGCGCCAAAGCAAACAAAAAACTACTCCCCCAAACCGCACCGGCCACCCCATAATCCCGGCGCAATTCCTGCCACAACCAACCCCGGAACAACAATTCTTCCGCCAGCGCCACCCCCAACCCCACCGCCATCCCCTCCCACACCATCGCCGCCGCCGGCCGAGTCTGCCAGATTAACCAGCCCCACGCCGCCTGCAGACTCAGTAATAACATCAACGCCCCTAAACCCAATCCCCAGCCCGCCACCGCCTCCCACCACCAGCGGCGATTCAGCACCAACCCATAACTAGCCCAGGGGTGAACCTCTTGGCGCACCCAGCGTTCCCAAAAGTACAAAATAATTACAAATTGCAGATAAAGAATGGTCGTAGCCAGGGAACGAATTGACGCATCCGTGCCCAAAAACGGCCAGACCAACCGAACCACCGGCAACCAAAAGGCGAATAAAATCAGGAGAAATGCCAATAGACGCAGGGGGAAAGGCAGCCCGGCCAAACGGGTCAATGCCCCCTTTAGCATTCCGGTTCAATGGTGCTGGTCAATCCCCGCCGCTGGAGCCCTTCGCAATAAAATTCCGCCGGTTCCTGGGCGCAGACAATCACCAAACCCACCCCCGTATTGTGGGCTTCCAACATCACCGCCACCGCATCCATCCAAGACAGGCTAGGCACGGTTTTCACCAGGGATTCCACCACATACTCCATCGTGTTGTGGTCGTCATTGTGGAGCAAGACTTTATAATTCGGCGCGTGTTTGCGCTGCCCGCCCGTTTTCGGTTTTTCGAGAATCTCCGTGGCCACTGCCGTACACTCCCAAAATGCTCTAAGACATCAACCCATCCAGAACGACATCACCGACCCATGCCCTCATCTGCCCCACTACCGACCCACTTTAACGCTTGACCTGCACACCCCGCCAAAACGCCACATAGCCCTTGATGTTATTGGCCGCCGCTTTCGGTTCGGGATAATACCAAGCCGCGTCTTTATTTTCCTTACCGTTGACCGTAATTGTATAGTAACTGGCAACCCCTTTCCAGCCACAGGTGGTATGCGTCGGGCTGGGTTGCAAGTACTGCATATTCACGGTTTCCGGCGGGAAATAAACATTCCCTTCCACCACCTCATAACGGTCACTGGCCGCTAAAGTAACCCCTTCCCAAACTGCTTCTGCCATAGAGTTAACCCATAACTCAACCGATACAGGCAATTTTATTTTAACTTAATCATTCGGTGACGGTGGGGCAAGTCGTTAGGATAGAACCATGCGATTGCGAGGAAACCATGCTGCCTTGTTTGCGACCGGATTTAGCCAACCTCGCCGTCTATCATCCCCAAGAGCGGGCAGCGGGGGCGGATTGGCTCGACGGCAACGAGTATCCCCTCGACTGGCCGCCGGCCTTGAAAGAAAAACTGGCCTGGATGTACCGGCAGGACATCGCCAATAACCGCTATCCCGATGGCAGTCATCAGGAACTCAAGTCTGAACTATGTAACTATATCGGTGAGCCTTTAGCGGCGGTGTCCCCCTTGCCGACCCCGGCTTGGTTAGCCGTGGGCAACGGTTCCGATGAGTTAATCCGTTCGATTTTAATGGCAACGTGTCTGGGGCAAAATGCCGGAATTTTGATTGCCGAACCCACCTTTGCCATGTATCAAATCCTGGCGCGCACCTTGGGCATCCCGGTGTGGTCAGCCCCCCGCAATGAGCAGTTTGAAATCAACTTAAATCAAAGCCAGGAGCTGCTGATCCGGGAACCGATTCGCGTCGTGTTTGTGGTGCATCCCAATTCCCCGACCGGCAACGGTTTAACCCCGGCCGAACGGGATTGGCTCCAACACATTCCCCCGAAAATCCTCGTCGTTATTGATGAGGCTTATTTTGAATTTAGTCAGGATACGCTCCTCCCCGACTTATTAAACCGTCCCAACTGGGTGATTTTACGCACCTTTTCCAAAGGATTTCGCCTTGCCAATTTGCGGATCGGCTATGCGATTGCTCACCCGCAAGTGATAACCGCCTTGGAACAGATGCGTTTACCCTACAATCTATCGGGGTTTTCCCTGCTGGCAGCCCAGTTTGCCCTCCGACAACGGCGGCAACTCCTAAGTGCGATTCCCGAAATTCTCACCGAGCGGGAACGCCTGGCGGTGGAATTGGGCAAAATTGCCGGGCTGCAGGTGTGGCCGAGTCAGGCTAATTTTCTGTACCTGCGCCCAACCGCTTTACCTTTAGAAACCGTCCATCGGCAGCTCAATCAACTGGGGAGTCTTGTCCGCTGTACCGGTGGGGGCTTGCGGCTCACCGTCGGCACACCGGCGGAAAATACCCGTTTGCTGCAACGCCTACGCCAAGTGTGCCGGGGCGAATTCCACGGCTAGCCCTTGACTGTAACGGCGAAACCGCTCCAGGTCCGCCAACAGGGTACGCTCCACGTGGGAACCGACCAGCCCGTCCACCCATTGGCTGATCCAGGCGGGCAGACTGTAGGCGACGGTGAGTTTGACAATGCAATGGGCCCCCCGGTCATAAAACCGCACCGCCCCCCGGTTGGGCAAACCCGTCACCGATTCCCACTGCATGATTTGGTGGGGAATTTGCTTGGTAATCCGGGATTGCCAACTGAAATCCAAGCCGCGGGTCGCCAAATGCCAACGGGATAATTCCGGTTGTTCCGGCAGGATTTCCACCGAACGAATCCACTCCATCCAGCGGGGGATTTGCTGCAAATCCGACCAGAGATTCCAGGCCTCACTCACCGGAATTTCCACATCAACCTGCACCGTATGTTCGAGCCATTCTGCCATCGCCATTACCTCAATGAACTCCAGGATGCTAACACGGCTTGGGCGGCCTGTTGCCCGGAAATGACCGCACCTTCCATACTGTCAATGTAGTCCTGCTGGGTGTAACTACCGGCCAGGAAAAAGTTGGCAATCGGGGTTTTTTGCGGCGGACGAAACGGCTCCATCCCCGGATTTTCTCGGTACAAAGATTGCGCCAATTTCACCACGCTAAACCAGGTCATCTGCAAGTCACGGGCAGAAGGAAACAGCTCATGAATTTGGCGAAGGGCATGCTGGGCAATCTGTTCATTACTCATGGGAATAAACGGGTCGCCGGGGGTCAAAACCACCTGCATTAAGGAACCCTCACCCTCTCGATAATAATCCGCCGGACTGGTTAAGGCTAAATCGGCAAAACAGGAAAAATCCGCATCGGCACTGTAGAGTAAGTTGTCTAAACCGGCAGCTTTGGTCAGACATTTCTGGGCTTGCCGATCCTGCATTTCCGTCACCCAGCCGTCAAAGCGCAATTGCACCGTTACCACCGGCACCGCTTCCAGTTTATAAATCCGGTCAAATTCCGGCCACCGGCGCCATTCCTGGGGCAGCAAGCGTTGAATCCCCGGCACATCACAGGCGGCTATATAAGCATCCGCCGTGACCCGTTCTTCGTTGTCCCCTTGCGCCACGATTAATCCGGTCACTTGAGTTTGCCCGTCGGATTCGCTAAACTGAATTTGCCGCACCCGGCGAGCGGTGAAAAGGGTGCCGCCCCGTTGTTGAATGTATTGAACAATCGGTTGATGCAGGTATTGCTCCGGTGAGCCTTTCAACATATTCAAACGGGAAGCTTCCGTGCGGGCGGCAAACATCATAAAAATCGTCAACATACACCGGGCAGAAATCTGCTCGGTATCGATAAATCCCAACGCCAAGGCAATCGGGTTCCACATGCGTTCGAGGCTGTGTTGCGAACCCCCGTGACTGCGAAACCAATCGGCGAAACTCATCCGATCCAATTCCCGAATCCGGCGCATCGCCCAGTCGTAATTCACCAAACCGGGCACAATCGGACTGGTTCCCAAAGCCAGCGCATTGCTTAGCTTGTCTAACCAAGTTAATTGCGCCGTGGTGAAAAAGGCTTTGAGTCCATGAAACGGGGCACCCAAAATAAACCGAAAATCCAATTCGCCCAACTTGCCACCCCGATTCACAAAGGTATGCACATGCGCTTTGGGGAGTAAATGCTCGAAGCCACCGACCCGCCGCAGCAGGGCAAACAGATGGTAATAGTTGTTAAAAAATACGTGCAAACCCATTTCGATATGATTGCCCTGCTCATCCCGCCAACTGCCGGCCTTGCCCCCCACGAACCGGCGGCCTTCATACAATGTAACCTGATGTCCGGCTGCCACCAGTTCTACCGCCGCCGCCAGTCCCGCTAAACCTGCCCCTACAATCGCTACCCGCATGGCCCAAAAAATTAATTTTGCTTAACAGTTTATCTCAGATTCAGGGCAACGGTGCTACCGCCGCGCTTCCGTCCGGCTATCCTCAAGCCATCCTGACCTGCAGGGAACCTCTATTCATCCGGGACAAGCGGCTTCTCCATCAACTCGGTATGCCAGCGAGCTGATTTTCTGTTGGCTCCGATCCATAGCGATCCCCTTAAGATGAGAAGATTAGAATCCAGAAAACGGTTACCGACTCGATGCACATTGCGGTTGTGGGCGGGGGAGCCGCCGGTTTTTGGGGAGCCATTCACGCCGCCCGCCGATTTCCCACCGCCCGCCTGACCATCTGGGAAGCGTTACCCCAACCGTTGACCAAAGTCCGCATTTCCGGCGGTGGCCGCTGCAATGTGACCCACCACTGTTTCGACCCCCTGGTGCTCAGCCAGCATTACCCCCGGGGTGGGGCGGCGCTGCGGGGACTGTTCACCCGGTTTCAACCCCAAGATGTCTTAGACTGGTTTGCCCAGGCCGGCGTTGCCCTGAAAACCGAGAGCGATGGCCGGATTTTTCCCGGTAGTGATGATAGCCAGACGATTGTCGGGGCTTTGGTTACGGCGGCCCAGCGCGCTAACATTGACCTGCAAACGCAGCATAAAATCCAAACGATTCAACGGCATGAGGGTCGGTTTCAGCTGCAGTGGGCCGGGGGGGGGATCGCCTGTGACCGCGTCCTCTTGGCGACGGGGAGTAGTCCCCAGGGGTATGCGATTGCCCAGAGTTTGGGACATCAGTTAATTCCCCCCGTGCCGGCGCTGTTTACCCTGCACATTCCCGACCCGGCGCTGCGGCAACTGGCGGGGGTGACGCTCCCGCACGTGCGCCTGAAATGGTTGGGGCAAGAGTTATGCAGCCCGGAGCAAAAACACCGGGAGCAAGTGGGGGCGCTGCTCATTACCCATTGGGGCATCAGCGGGCCGGTGGTACTGCGGTTGTCCTCATGGTTGGCGCGGTCGCTGCATCAATGTCAGTACCAAGGCCGATTACAGGTGAATTGGTTGGCGAACTGGGGGCGGCAAAAGCTGTATGAGCACTGTCAAACTCTGCGTTCCCAAGTCGCCCGCAAATCCCTGGGCAATTACCGCCCGACGCTGGAATTGCCCCAACGGCTCTGGCATTACCTGCTTCGAGCCGCTCACATTCCCCCGGAGCGACGCTGGGGAGAGCTGTCCCGGCGTGACCTGGAACAATTATTATTACAACTGACTGCTAAGGTTTATCCGGTGGCGGGCAAAGGCATTTACAAAGAAGAGTTTGTCACCTGTGGGGGCGTGCCCTGGGGTGAGGTGGATAGCCGCACCCTGCAAAGCCGGGTCTGTCCGGGGTTGTATCTCGCCGGCGAAATCCTCGATATGGACGGGCTGACGGGGGGATTCAATTTGCAGGCGGCTTGGACAACCGGTTGGGTGGCCGGTCAAGCCATCGGATTGACCCATGACTGAACTGCCCTGTTTATCCCCATGGCTGACCGGAGCCGCCTATTACTTAGGTAAATATATTGTATTTCCCTTGTACTTTGGGAAAATTACCATTACCGGGCAGGAGCACATCCCGCAAGAGGGAGCGTTGCTGGTGACGCCGACCCATCGCTCGCGCTGGGATGCGCTGCTGGTGCCCCATAGTGTGGGCTGGTTGGCAACGGGGCGGCATTTGTACTTTATGGTGAGTGCGGACGAAGTGCGGGGATGGCAGGGCTGGTGGATTCGCCGTCTGGGGGGATTTCCGGTGGAACGGCAGCGGCCGGGGCGGCAAACCCTGACCACGGCGGTTCAATTACTGCTGCGGGGGGACAGTTTGGTGGTCTTTCCCGAAGGCAAAATCTCCCGCGACGGGACGCTCCTGCCGCTCAAACCCGGGGCGGTACATCTGGCCTTGCAGGCGGTGCAAGCCAATCCCGAATTGCGGTTACATCTTTTGCCGGTCTATTTGCAGTACAGTCATCCCCACCAACCCTGGCGCACGCGGGTTCAGATCAAAATCGGTTCCCCCCTGCCGGTGAGACCGCCGGTGGGGCAACCCCTGCGGCAGGCGGTGCTGGATGGGACTATCCGGTTACAGACCGCCCTAGCGGCTTTGGGTGAGAGCCTGCACCACCTGGTCTAAGCCCACCGAATGGGAGGCTTTCACCAGCACCCGATCCCCCGGTTGCAAGAGATGGTGCAGATGTTCAACGATCTGCTCATGGTCGGAGCAAAGGATGACGGGGACGGGCCGGGCGGCTTCGGCGAGGGGGAGAATTTCCGGGTCATTGAGAAGGATTAAATAATCGTATTGCAGTTCGGCGACCCGTTGCCCGACGGCTTGATGTAACGCCTGGGAATGGTCGCCCAATTCCCGCATCGCTCCCAAGACGGCGATATGGCGTTGACCGGGGGTTTGTTTGAGCGTGGTTAAGGTCGCCACAACCGCTTCCGGGCTGGCATTGTAGGTTTCATCCAGCAATAAAATATCCGGTGCATAGGCTCGCCAACCACTGCGCCCCGGCGGCAAGGTTAAAGCCAAGGGTTGCTGCGGCCAGGGCACACCCAAGATTTTGGCCACCGCCAGAGCCGCCAGGAAATTCAGGGCATTATGTTCCCCGGCCAGGGGTAAGGGATAAACTTGGTCATCAATAATTAAACCATTTTCACCCACCTGTGCCTGTAAATCGCCTGCGGTCAACCCATAGGTATAAGTTTTGCCTGCCCAGACGGCGCGGGCGGTGTGGTGTAATAACTCGTTTTCCTGCCAGTAAATGGCGGTGCCGTGGGGCTGGAGATGGGCAAACAGCTCACATTTGGCTTGAGCAATGGCGGCTCGGGAACCCAACCGGCCGATGTGGGCCGTCCCAACCGTGGTAATGACGCCGACATCGGGTTGGGCAATTTGGGCCAGGCGGGCGATTTCCCCCCGCGCCCGCATCCCCATTTCCAACACCACGTAATCGTATTGGTCGTTGAGTTGCAGGAGGGTTTTGGGCACGCCGATCTCGTTATTTTCGTTGGCCGCGGTTTTCAGAACCCGCCCCTGGGTAGCCAAGAGGGCGGCAATCAGCTCTTTGGTAGTCGTTTTGCCCGCCGAACCGGTGACGGCAATGACGGGAATAGCAAACCGCTGCCGCCACCAAGTCGCCAGGGTTTGGTAGGCCGTGCGGGTATCGGGAACCAAGAGCAAAGGTAAGGCCGATGAAAAGACATCTGCGCGGTGAATAATGGCGGCCACGGCTCCCTGCGCCAGCGCCCTCTGGACAAAATCATGCCCATCCCAGCGTTCCCCGACTAAGGCCAGGAATACATCCCCCGGTTGCACCTGCCGGCTATCGGTGGTCAGGCGCTGCCCCCGACCGCTGAGGGGTTGGCTGGGGGTCGCCCCCAAAATCGAGATGAGCTGCTCTAAACCAAACAAGACCCCAGACCTCAGCCCTTCATCCCGATTTTACCGGTCTTTCCCCGCCTGATTCTGAAAGACCTGCCCCAATTCGTGAATGGCAAAATTCAGTACTTCTAATAGGGATTCGGAGGGCAGGAGTTCACAAATGCGCAGAATCTGCTCGGTGATGGCTTGTCGGTCAATAGCAGATGAGCCAATCTGAGATTGGCTCCGGGGTTGGTTTCCAGACTCCATACGGGGGCAAGGTGAAAATAACAGAAGGCAAGTAATATCCGCAGTTACTCCGTGGTGGCAAGAGGAGAGAGCATCCAACCTCCGTATATTTACTCTAAGAGCTGTGGATGACTATAGGGTCAAGGGTCTATACTATCAGATATTTCTATGGAAATTTAAGTAAATTTACGGATGATAAAGCCGGATTGTGTGTGCGTTCAGCCCTCAAAGCACCCACCATATATTAATTTGACTCAGAATTTTTACGGATACAGCCCCGGTTGGTTCGTGCCTGACCGCCGGCTCTCAGAAACTTTACAAAAATTATTGATTGTTTTATGAAATTAGGTTACACTGTGGCAGCAAGGTCAGGGAATTTGAGTTATGTTGAGCAGAACTACCCTATGGCCTAAAGGGGGGTGAGTTGGCGTTGGCGGGTCGGGATCCACGGTTAATCCGGTTTTTACAGGAGGAGTTGGCGGTGTCCGCCTCTTCGATTGAGATGGCAATGCGGCGGGAAGATTCGGGGCAGGGGCCGCTGCCGATGGTTTTGTGGCGTTATGGGCTGATCAGTTTGGATCAGTTGGATCAGGTGTTTGCTTGGTTGGATACGGTGGATGCTGTGAATTAGGAGTGGCTTGGCTCCGGGGCGTTTACTTGCTGCTCACTCAAGAATTCGGCATGGGTGCTAGAGGGTACACAATCTAATCCTATAGTCAATCCTGGTTGAGTTTAGAATGGCGGTCGCAGGGGCGCAGTCCGCGACTTGGGTTCTCCCAAATCTTTGTTTGCAAATCAGGTGATACCGGAAACCTCTATTCCTTCAAAATGAGCGGTCGCAGGGGGGCGCCCCATCTGAGTTCCGATGGCCGTCGCCGCCAGGGCAAGGGCTTGGGGTGGGCATCACCGAGATGTCCTCGGTTCATTTTGTAGCGCCAATGTTTTGGGTTCGTGTTCCGGCATACACCCTAACGTTGTTCAGCAAATCAAGTCATAGGGCGGCAGTTGATGCCAAAGCCTGCTGTTGCAGTCGGGGCAAACCCACCCGCTGACAAAAATCCCCAAACCGTTCACCGCTGTACCGCTCTTGTTTATAAAAAGTAAATATGGGTTTTAAGGCTTGCGTCAGGCCATCCAAGGGCATTTTTTCCCAGAGGACTTGGGCTAACCGGTCGCCGTTGGGACTGGCTCCCACCCAAACCTGATACTGACCGGGTAAACTGCCCACCAACCCCAACTCCGCCAAATAGGGACGGGCGCACCCGTTGGGACAACCCGTCATCCGCACAATCAAGGGGGTATCGTGCAAACCCAATTCTCCCCACAGGGTTTCCACCTCGCGCAGGACATCCGGGAAAACTCGCTCGGATTCCGTAATCGCCAAACCGCAGGTAGGCAAGGCGGGACAGGCCATCGCCAACTGGGTCAATGGCGACAAATCATCGGGCAAGGGGACTCCGTGCGTCTGTAAAATGTTAGTAATTTTGCTGCGCCAGGCGGGGTCAATGTCGGTGAAAATCAGGTCTTGGGTGGGACAGAGCTGAATGGGCAGGGCAAATTGTTCGTTAATCAGCCGCAGGGCGGTTTTGAGTTGGCAGGTGGCCGTGTCCCGAATCCGCCCGTTGGCAATGGATAACCCCAAAAACAACTTGCCGTCCCCTTGGGGTTGCCAGCCCAAGTAGTTTAACCCGGCGGGGAAGGGCGGGATTTTGTGCCAGGGTTTGAGTTTCTGGCCGGCATAGTCCTGCACCACCTGCCGGAATTTACGGATCCCCCAGGTGTGGACTAAATACTTCATGCGGGCTTGGCGGCGGTCTTGGCGATTGCCGTGATCCCGTTGGACGGCTAAAATCGCCTGAATCACGGTTTCAATTGCAGCCGCCGGTGCAAACCCCAGGGGCTGTGCCAACAGGGGAAAGGTTTCTTCTTTGTTGTGGGTACGCCCCATACCGCCGCCGACCAGGATATTAAACCCCTGCAAGTTTCCCTTAGCATCCGTCACCACGATCAGGCCGATATCCTGGGAGTAAATATCCACGGAATTGTCATCGGGGACGGTAATGGCGCATTTGAATTTCCGGGGCAGGTATTGGTTGCCGTACAGGGGTTCCACCGGGTCGTCCAGATGGATTTTGGGCAGGCGTTGCAGCTCCGGCAAAACCGGAATTTCCACCTCTTGGTCATCAATCCACAGTTCGTAGTAGCTGCGGGTGCGCGGCAGGAGTAAATCCGACAACCGGCGGGCGTACTCCTGGGCATGGCGATAAGCGGGGCGGTTCCGAAAGGGGGCCGGTGGCGCCATCACATTGCGGTTAATATCGCCGCAGGTGGCCAGCGTCGTGCCCATCTGGCGGACAATTTCCTGGATGACCGTCGGCAAATGCCCCTTGAGCACGCCGTGCATTTGAAAAGTCTGCCGCGTGGTCACGCGCAGCGTGCCGTTGCCGTACCGATCCGCCAAGGCAGCCAACGTGCGGTAAAGCAGAGCCGGCACCTGCCCCCCCGGTTGACGGGTACGGAGCATCATGCTAAATTCCCGCTCCAAGCCCTGCTGACGCAATTCCTGGCGTTTGTCCCGGTCGTCCTGCTGGTAGGAGCCGTGGAATTTCAAAATCTGAACCGCGGGTTCGCTGAAATGGCTGGTGGGTTGGACGGCTTCCGTCGCCAACGGTTCGCGCAGATAATCGCTGGCAACTTTCACCGCCTCGCTGCGGGGGAGGCGTACCTGCGGGTCGGTCGGGGGAACAGCAGTCATTTATCGCTAATTCCGGTCGGATTTAGTTGGTTTAATTCAATGTATCATTTTTGGGGTTGTGACACTCTTAAGGGAAGTTGAATGAATCCGGTGCAAGCAGACCAGAACCCCTATCGTGGTAAGGCAAATATACCTAACGAGACGAGCATGTTCCCCGAACTGATGCAAAAAGTGCAAACCCTGGATCTCGCCGCCCTCAACCAGGAACTCGATGGGGCGACTCCCCGGGAAATTCTCGCCTGGGCCAATCAGCTATTACCTGAGGGCTTGGTGCAGGCCAGTGCGTTCAATGTGGACGATATGGTGATTACCGACCTGCTCTACCGCGACCTCAAACCCCATCACCCGGTGCCGGTCTTATTTCTGGACACCCTGCATCATTTCCCGGAAACTCTGGAATTGGTCGCCCGCAGTACCCAGCATTACGACCTCAACCTGAAAATTTACCGGATTATGACGGTGGATTCCCGGACGGCCTTTGCCCAACGTTACGGGGAAAAACTCTGGGAAACCGATATTGAGCAATTCCACCAGCTCACCAAAATCGAACCCCTGCAGCGGGGGCTGACCGAATTGGGAGCCGTGGCCTGGATTACGGGTCGCCGCCGGGATCAAGCCCATACCCGCTCCGATATGCCGATTCTGGAGTGGGATAAACGACAACGCCTGAAAATCAATCCCCTGGCGAATTGGACGCGCCCCCAAAGCTGGGACTACGTCATGGCGCATCAAGTCCCTTACAACCCCCTGCACGACCAAGGTTACGCCAGCATTGGCGATGAACCCCTGACCACGCCGGTGGCGGAAGGAGAAGACGAACGGGCGGGACGCTGGCGGGGGAGCGGCAAAACCGAATGCGGCATCCACCTGTAGGGGAGGGGTGGATTTTTCGGCTATACTAAAATTTAACCAGTTCTTAACCTTAGCAAGAGCCATGACCCAAGAAACCCTGGGGTGGTGGGTACACCAAAATCTGGGGCAAGCGTTTCACAAATGGGGGAAACAGGAAGCGGCGGTGAGCCGGGGGGATGACCCGGAGAGTATTCACCAGATGCGGGTGGCCATGCGGCGGTTGCGGGCGGGGATGTCGGCGTTTCGAGCGGTTTTAGACCTACCGCGGGCGACCCGCAAGGTGGGCATGATCAGCCGGGTGTTGGGGCAGGCGCGGGATACGGACGTGATGTTGGCCCATTTAGAGGTTGATTATTTCCCGGCGCTGCCCCCCGCGGAGCAAACGATGCTGCGGCAATTTATGGACGACCTCCGCCAGCAACGGCAGGCAATGCAGCGAGAATTGGTCGCCTTACTCACCTCAGCCACCTACGGCCGGGTCAAAGAAGCGTGGGCTAAATGGCTGGCGGCACCCCGCTGGCAGCCCTTGGGGGATTGGCCGGTGGCCGAGGCATTACCCCATCTCCTGGTGATTGCCTGGGCGGGGCTGGCTCTGCACCTGGGCTGGCGGGTGGAGGATGGCACCGGCGACCGCGAGCAACTCCACGACCTGCGTAAAGCCATCAAACGCACCCGTTACCTCTGGGAATTTGCCCAGGAGCAGTTGCCCACGGGGTTAATGGAGACATTGACTTTACTCCGGCAAGCCCAGGACATCTTAGGCCATCTGCAGGATGGATTTGTTTTAGAATCCCGTTTGGGGTCAACCTGTCCCAGGCTGCACCAGCTGTTGACCCAGCAACAAGCCCAGGTCTGGCAAACTTGGCAGACCCTGCGGGAGCAACTCGCCCAGGGAGCCAGGCATGACCAGGTTTATCAACACCTCGGTCAGCAATGCCGGAGCGGCAACCCCCCTAGCCCGGACAACGAAACCGTTCGTCCATCTGCAATTCTGCTTGGATAATCTGCTCCAAGCGGGATTCACTTACCCCGAGGGCGTGGGTTAAGTCCATCAGCATCGTATTTTCTTCCACCAGCACAAACCCATCGGCGAGCGCAATCCGCACCGCCAACCGTATGGCCAACTCCGCCTGTTTGGTGTTGGCGACCGCCCGACAGGCCGCTCCTGCCAAGGGCGCCACCCCTTCCAGAGTCAAAATCTGCACAGCTTTGTGGGTGGCAGCCTGCGCCTCTGCCACCGGCACCCCCTGCTGCACCAGAAACTCCACCAGCTGGTCTTCTTCCTCAGGCGCCGTATGTTCATCCGCCGTCATCATCAGGACACCCACAGCGGCAATCCCTTCCCACAAACTGAGGGTCGTGTTGGCGGGAGTGCTGGAATCAAACAGGGGTTTTCCGGTCACTGCCTTGATAAAATAAACATTCCCTTTTCAGTAAATCAGAAAATTGGCCCAATTGGGTCAGGGGACGGCCATAGGACTCAACTCCAGTCAACTAACCCTTGCGAGCAGCAAAGGCGGGGGCGACCGCTATTGCCAAGCAAATGTATTAAAATAGGGAGCAGTTTGTAAAATCTTATGGGGTGATGCTGCACCCATAACGATTTTGTGTTAGTGTTTAAGACTACCTTGAACGAACCATCCCAATCACAGGTGCTTTGTCATGTTGGAACAAGGAACCATTACCATCCATACCCAAAACATTTTCCCCATCATCAAAAAGTCCCTGTACTCTGACCATGAAGTCTTTTTCCGGGAACTGGTTTCCAACGGGGTTGATGCGATCCAAAAATTAAAAATGGTCAGCTACGCCGGGGAGGCGGAACTGGGTGATTGGCAGCCGGAGATTCACATCGCCATTGATAAAGATAAACGCACCTTAAGCATTACGGACAATGGCATTGGCATGACTGCCGACGAAGTCAAGAAGTATATTAACCAGGTGGCCTTTTCCAGTGCGGAAGAATTCATCCAAAAATATCAGGGCGGCGACCAACCTCTGATTGGGCATTTTGGGCTGGGATTTTATTCAGCTTTTATGGTGGCGCAACAGGTCGAAATTGACACCTTATCCTATCGAAAGGATGCCGAAGCCGTGCATTGGCTCTGTAGCGGTTCGCCCGAATTTGTCTTAGAATCCTCCAACCGCACCCAACGGGGCACCACCGTGACGTTGACCCTGATGGAAGGGGAAGACGAGTATTTAGACCCGCAACGGATTCGCCAACTGGTGAAAAAATACTGTGATTTTATGCCCGTACCCATTCACTTAGACGGGGAAGTCCTCAACCGACAAAAAGCCATCTGGCGTGAAGCTGCCAGTCATTTAACCAATGAAGATTACTTAGAATTTTACCGTTATCTCTATCCCTTCCAAGAAGAACCATTGCTCTGGGTGCATCTGCAAACCGACTATCCCTTTTTGTTGAATGGGATTTTATACTTTCCCAAAATGCAACCGGATATTGATGTTACCCGCAGTCAGATCAAACTCTTTTGCAACCAGGTTTATGTGAGTGATCACTGCGAGGAGATTATTCCCAAATTTTTACTCCCCATGCGCGGCGTGATTGACAGCCCCGATATTCCCTTGAATGTCTCTCGCAGTGCCCTGCAAATGGATCGCACGGTGCGGCGGATTGGGGATTTCATTGCCAAAAAAGTCGGGGATCGTTTGCAGGAATTGTACCAAAACGATTTTGCCCAATACACAAAAATTTGGCCGGATTTGAGCCTGTTTGTCAAATACGGTTGGATGAATGATGAAAAATTCAAAAAGCAGGTGCAGGATATTATTATCTACCGTACGACCGCAGAATTATCCCCGCAAAAGACAGGGGATGTGTGGGAAGAAGCCGGCCATAAATCCCACTACACCACCCTCAATGACTATTTAGAACGCGCCAAAAACCGCCATGAAAATCGGGTGTTTTATGCCACCGATGAAGTTGCCCAGACCACTTACATTACCCTGCACAAAAATCAGGGTTTAGAGGTTTTATTCATGGACAGCTTTATTGACACCCATTTTATTAGCTACCTGGAGCGGGAGTATGACAACGTTAAATTTGTGCGGGTGGATGCGGACTTGGATGCGAGTTTGATCGATGCCAGTAAATCCGCCGAAATTATTGACCCCAAAACCAACAAAACCCGCTCTGAATTGGTGCAGGAGTTGTTCAAAAAGTATCTGGATAAACCGAAGGTGACGATTCGCACCGAATCCCTAACGGGTGCGGCGCCCCCGGCGATGATTTTACTGCCCGAAACCTTACGGCGTTTGCGGGATATGACGGCACTTTTGCAACAACAAAAAGCCGAATTTCCCGAGGAACACACCTTAGTTATCAACACTGCCCATCCCCTAGTGGAAAATCTGATCCATCTCTCCCAAGGGGGAATTATTGTGCAAGCGGGCGGCAATTCTCCCCGGGAAGAATTGATGAAAAATCTCTGCCAACACATTTACGACCTGGCCTTAATGGCACAAAAAGGCTTTGACCCGGAAGGTATGAAAAACTTTTTAGAGCGAGCCAGTCAGGTACTCACTCGCTTAACCACCCCCGGTACGGTATGATTTTCCAAAAAGTCCGGTCAAAAATTGCCCCCCAAGCTGCTTATGTTCACATTCCTTTTTGTCGGCAGCGATGCCATTATTGTGACTTTCCGGTGATTGTGGACGATAAGGCGGGTTCCCGGCGACGTTCCCAGTATTTGGCAACCCTGCGCCGGGAAATTCAATTGACGCCGGGGCGCGGGCAGCCCTTAACTTCGGTATTCTTTGGGGGGGGCACCCCTTCTCTGTTAACTCCCGAGGAATTGGGGCAGATTTTAGAGGATTTAGAACAGCAATTTGGCTTCGCAGAAGGGATCGAAATTTCCCTAGAGGCTGACCCCGGCACACCTGGCATTGACTACTTAAAAGAATATCAGGAATTGGGGGTGAATCGTTTGAGTTTAGGGGTGCAAAGTTTTGTCCCGAAATTACTGCAAATCAGCGGTCGGACGCATACGGTTGATGATATTCATACGGCCATCGGTAAAATTAAAGCCTGTCACTGGGAAAATTGGAGTTTAGACTTAATTCAAGGCTTGCCCGGACAGACGTTACAACAATGGCAATTCAGTTTAGAACAAGCCGTATCCGCCCAACCGAAACATATTTCTGCTTATGACCTGACCCTAGAACCGAAAACCCGTTTTTATCGAGAATACCCAGAGGATTCCCCGGCATTACCCGGCGAAGAATTAACGGCAAAAATGTATTGTGTTGCCCATGAATTTTTAGAAGGTCAGGGGTTGATTCACTACGAAATTTCTAATTATGCTCAGCCGGGTTATGAATGCCGTCACAATCTCACCTATTGGCGCAACCAACCCTATTACGCTTTTGGCTTAGGAGCGACCAGTTACTTTGACCAAGTCCGATTTCAACGGCCTGACCGCATTAAAGCCTATTGTGAATGGGTTGAACGACAAGCCTTTTTTGGAGCAGTGGATATGCTGGATTATCCCCTCAGTCAGAAAGATATATTATTAGAAAGTTTGATGCTCGGTTTGCGCCTCAAAGAAGGAATTAACTTAATCCAACTACTGAAACCGTTTGCCTCCGGATTAAAAGATATGCTTGAAAATATCATCCTCAGTACATTTAAGCGTTTTCAAGCCGAAGGATGGATGGGGAATAAGCGCAATCAATGGTTCCTGATCCCCCCGCAAGGCTTTCTGATGTCCAATTTGATTTTGAGCCACCTATGGTTGGATTTTGATCAAATTACGATCTTGGATTAAGGGAACCTCTATCAATTACCGATCAGCGGTCGCAGGGGCGCAGCCCCCGACTTCGGTTCTCGCTCTATTCGGTGTTCTAGCGAGATCATTTTCTGCGGGTTGCCATAAATAGAAGTGCCCTTAATCAACTTAATTCGGCTCATGGGAGACGGTAGCCAATGTCCCTTATCCCAGAGCAGGGTGAATAACCGGTGCCCCACTCGCCGAACCTATGGGTTGATGGCGACTGAAAACTACAACAACGGCAACTGTTGCGCCGGTGGCGTGCGTCCCAAATGCACCCAGGCGGGGGGGAGAGCCATTCTGCCTCTCGGTGTTCGTTGCAAGTACCCTATTTGCATCAGATAGGGTTCATACACATCTTCAATGGTTTGGGGGTCTTCACCGGTCATGGCCGCCAGGGTATCTAAACCCGCCGGCCCCCCCTGAAATTGCTCGATTAAAACGGTCAACAAGGTCCGATCCACCCCGTCCAACCCCTGGGGATCAACGGCTAAGAGTTCTAACGCCGTGCCTGCCAATTCCGGGGTAATTATTTCCACATTTTGTATTTGGGCATAATCCCGCACCCGTTTTAATAAGCGATTGGCAATTCTGGGCGTCCCCCGTGACCGTTGGGCAATGGTTTCTGCGCCTAGGGCAGTAATTTGCATGTTTAATAGCTGCGCCGTGCGGGTGATAATCTGCGCCAACTCCGCTACCGTATAAAAACGCAGTTTCTGCACCAGCCCAAACCGATCCCGCAGGGGCGAACTCAAAGCTCCCACCCGCGTCGTCGCCCCCACCAAGGTAAATTTGGGCAAAGTTAACGAGCGGGTGCGGGCAGTGGTTCCCTTGCCCACCGTCACGTCCAGCCGGAAATCCTCCATCGCTGCATAGAGGGTTTCTTCCGTGACCCGCGGCAGACGATGAATTTCATCAACGAAGAGAATGTCCCCCGGTTCTAAATTGACCAGCAGACCGACAATATCCCGCGGCCGTTCCAAGGAAGGCCCACTGGTGATATGGCACTGCCGCCCCATTTCCTGCGCCAAAATCAACGCCAGGGTGGTTTTCCCCAACCCCGGCGGTCCATACAACAGCAGGTGGTCTAGGGGTTCCCCCCGCACCTTGGCTGCCCCTACCGCAATGCTCAGGATTTGTTTCAGTTCCGTTTGCCCCAAGTATTCCTCTAAAGACCGAGGCCGCAGAGAGTCCTCCGGAAGCACCGGGGTGTCCTGCGGCGTGGCTTGGGGCTTTAAGAGCGGATTGCGCCCCCCCTCATCCTGGGAGGAGACAATCGCCATGATCAGGTCGGCAATTTCACTTCGATGTCCACCCCGGCAGGCAAATCCAGCTTCATCAGAGCATCAATCGTCTTGGGCTGCGGCTGATAAATGTCAATAATCCGCCGGTGGGTGCGGCTCTCGAAATGTTCGCGGGAATCCTTATCCACATGGGGTGAACGCAACAGGCAATAAATCCGCCGCTTCGTGGGGAGGGGGATCGGCCCCACCGCATGGGCTTGAGTCCGGTTTACCGTGTCCATGATCCGCTCACAGGACGTATCCAACAGGCGGTGGTCATACGCCTGGAGCCGGATGCGGATGGTTTGTTTGGTCAAAGGGGCCATAACAATTACTCCCAAAGGCGGGGGAATCCCGGAAAGACTCCCCCTGTGCAACAAGTTAGGTCAGGATTTTGGTCACCACACCGGCACCGATGGTACGCCCACCTTCCCGGATGGCAAACCGCATCCCCTGCTCAATGGCAATAGGATGGATCAGCTCCACGGTCATTTTGATCCGGTCCCCCGGCATGACCATTTCCACGTTTTTGCCATCGTCGCTGGTGTAGGCCTTGATCGTGCCGGTCACATCGGTCGTCCGCACGTAAAACTGGGGCTTGTACCCGGAGAAAAAGGGCGTATGCCGTCCCCCTTCCTCTTTTTTCAGCACGTACACTTCCGATTCAAACTCCGTGTGGGGCTTAATCGTGCCGGGTTTGGCCATCACCATCCCCCGCTCAATATCGGTTTTTTGAATCCCCCGCAACAGCATCCCCACATTGTCCCCGGCGATGCCTTCCTCCAGGGTTTTTTGGAACATTTCCAAACCGGTGACGGTAACGGTACGGGTTTCCCGCAGACCAACAATTTCCACCGTTTCACCCACTTTCACCTTGCCCCGCTCGATCCGACCGGTGGCCACCGTCCCCCGCCCGGTGATGGAGAACACATCTTCCACCGCCATCAGGAAGGGTTTGTCAATTTCCCGTTCCGGCGTCTTGATGTAGCTGTCCACCGCATCCATCAAGTCATAGATTTTGTCCACCCATTCATTCTCGCCGCGCTGGGTATTGGGATTGGCCTGCATCGCTTCCAACGCCTTGAGCCCAGACCCGCGAATAATGGGAATCTCATCCCCCGGAAAGTCGTAGTTGCTCAGCAATTCCCGGAGTTCCAGTTCCACCAGCTCCAGCAGTTCCTCGTCCTCGGCCATGTCCACCTTGTTCAGGAACACCACGATGTTGGGCACCCCCACCTGTTTAGCCAACAGGATATGCTCCCGGGTCTGGGGCATCGGCCCGTCCGTCGCCGCCACCACCAGAATCGCCCCGTCCATCTGCGCCGCCCCGGTGATCATGTTCTTCACGTAGTCGGCGTGGCCGGGGCAGTCCACGTGGGCGTAGTGACGATTTTCCGTCTCGTACTCCACGTGAGCCGTATTGATGGTAATCCCGCGGGCTTTCTCCTCGGGAGCCGCATCAATCTCGTCGTACTTGCGAGCCTTCGCCTTACCCTGAGCCGCCAAGGTCATGGTGATCGCCGCCGTCAGGGTGGTTTTGCCGTGATCCACGTGGCCGATGGTGCCGATATTCACGTGGGGCTTGGTTCGTTCGAATTTTGCGCGTGCCATGGATGTCGTGTCCCTCTGTAATTAAGCGTTCCCTTTTGCTTTGATGATGGTTTCGGCCACGTTACGCGGCACCTCATCATAGTGACTGAACTCCATTGTAAAAACACCCCGTCCCTGTGTCATCGACCGGATGTCCGTAGCGTAGCCAAACATTTCCGCTAGGGGGACTTTGGCTGTCACCTTCGCCAACCCAGCTTCGGAGGACATACCCTCAATTTGACCACGGCGGGAGTTCAGATTACCCATAATATCACCTAAGAAGTTTTCTGGCACCTCCACTTCCACTTTCATCATCGGCTCCAGTAACACCGGCGCACATTTCATCACCCCTTCCTTGATGGCAATGGAACCGGCAAACTTAAACGCCATTTCCGAAGAGTCCACATCGTGGTAAGAGCCGTCGATCAAGGTCACCTTCAGGTCGATCACCGGATAACCGGCTAAAATGCCCCCCTCACAGGCTTCCCGAATCCCCTGCTCCACCGGCGGAATGTACTCCTTGGGAATCACCCCCCCGACAATTTTGGAAACAAACTCCAGACCGGTACCGGGTTCCGCCGGCTCGACTTCGATGACCACATGGCCGTACTGCCCCTTACCCCCACTTTGGCGGATATACTTGCCTTCTTGGGTGGTTTTCTTGCGAATCGTCTCCCGGTAGGCCACCTGGGGATTGCCCACATTGGCCTCCACGTTAAATTCCCGCAACATCCGATCCACCAGGATCTCCAGATGCAGTTCCCCCATCCCGGAAATAATCGTTTGGTTGGTTTCCGCATCCACCGCCACCCGGAAGGTGGGGTCTTCCTTGGAAAGCGATTGCAACGCCTTGGACAACTTGTCAATATCCGCTTTGGTTTTGGGTTCAATCGCCACGGAAATCACCGGTTCGGGAATGAACAAGGTTTCCAAAATCACCGGGTGGTTCTCATCACAGAGGGTATCCCCGGTGATCGTGTCTTTCAAGCCCAAAACTGCCCCCAAATCCCCGGCACGCAGTTCTTCCACCTCTTGCCGCTCATCCGCCTTCAGCACCACCAGGCGCGAGAGCCGTTCCTTTTTCCCCTTGGTGGAATTGAGCACATAGGTGCCCCGCTGCATCACGCCGGAATAGACCCGCACAAAGGTCAAATCCCCGAATTTATCCGACATGATCTTAAACGCCAGCGCCGACAGGGGTTCGTTATCATCGGCGTGCCGCTCCACCTCTTCCCCGTTGGGCAAAGTCCCTTTGATGGCGGGAATATCAATCGGCGAAGGCAAATAATCCAACACCGCATCCAGCAACAGTTGCACGCCTTTATTCTTGAAGGCAGAACCGCACAACATCGGCACCATTTTGCCCGCAATGGTGGCCTTGCGGATGGCCGTGCGGATTTCTGCCTCCGTCAGTTCTTCCCCTTCCAAATACTTTTCCGTCAGGGCATCATCGGTTTCGGCGGCCGCTTCCACCAGCTTGGCGCGGAATTCCTGGGCTTTCTCCATCAGTTCAGCGGGAATGGCCACCTTGCGAATGTCCTTGCCGATGTCGTCAAAGTACTGGAAGGCACACATCCGCACCAGGTCAACCACCCCCTGGAACTGGTCTTCCGTCCCGATGGGCAGTTGAATCGGCACCGCATTGGCGCGCAAGCGATCCCGCACCTGGTCATAAACTTTGTAAAAATTCGCCCCGGAGCGGTCCATCTTGTTCACAAAAATAATCCGGGGCACCTTGTAACGATCCGCCTGCCGCCAGACGGTCTCGGTCTGGGGTTGCACCCCGCCCACGGAGCAAAGCACGGTAATCACCCCGTCCAACACCCGCATGGAGCGTTCCACCTCGATGGTGAAATCCACGTGGCCGGGCGTGTCAATGATGTTAATGGCATACTCCGGTTCACCGGCCAGGGGCTGGGATGGGTCATCCGGGTTGCGCTTCGTCCAGCGGGTGCTGATGGCGGCCGCCGTGATGGTAATCCCCCGTTCCCGTTCCTGCGCCATCCAGTCCGTCACCGAGGTGCCTTCGTGGACTTCCCCCATTTTGTGTACCAGCCCGGAATAAAATAAAATCCGTTCGGTAGTGGTGGTTTTACCGGCATCAATGTGGGCGGCAATGCCCATATTCCGCACACGTTCAATTGGGGTCGTTCGAGCCACGGCTTCCTCCTGGGTTACCTGGAAATGAAATGAGTCCAATATCCGTTACAAATTTTATCCTTTTTTGGGAATTGCCGTAGGGCGTCAGTACCGGTAATGGGCAAAGGCTTTGTTGGACTCGGCCATCCGGTGGGTTTCTTCCCGCTTTTTGATGGATGCCCCGGTTTCGTTGGCCGCATCCATCAGTTCGTTGGCCAGTTTGATCGCCATGGTTTTGCCGTGGCGCTGGCGGGAGTAATGGGTCAGCCACCGCATGGCCAGCGCCGTGCCCCGGTCGCTGCGCACTTCCACCGGCACTTGGTAGGTGGCTCCCCCCACCCGGCGGGCTTTGACTTCCACCAAGGGGGTCGCGTTCCGTACCGCCTTCTCTAAGGTTTCAATCGGGTCGTTGCCGGTACGCTCCTGAATGGTCTCCAGGGCTTGATAAACCAAACGATAGGCCAGGTTTTTCTTGCCGCGCTTGAGGATGTGGGAAACCAGAATGTTCACCAAGCGACTGTTGTACTGGGGGTCGGCTCCCACAGGACGGCGTTTCACACGGCGACGACGGGACATAGGTGTTAGGCAAAATCCATAAACAACAACATCAGCCTGACTGAGCCTTACTTTTTCTTGCCGGCAGGGGCGCTGGCTTGTCCCGGTTTGGGGCGTTTGACCCCGTACTTGGAACGGCCTTGGTTGCGGGCAGGAATTTGGTTGGGATGTTTCACCCCGGCGGCATCCAACGTGCCCCGAATGATGTGATACCGTACGCCGGGTAAATCCTTCACCCGACCGCCCCGGATCAGCACCACCGAGTGTTCCTGCAGATTGTGCCCAATCCCCGGAATATAAGAAGTCACCTCAAACCCGGAGGTAAGCCGTACCCGCGCCACTTTCCGCAGGGCAGAGTTGGGCTTTTTCGGGGTGGTGGTGTACACCCGGGTGCAAACCCCCCGTCGTTGGGGGCAACTTTTTAGGGCAGGGGATTTAGTTTTGCGTTTCAGGCTTTCCCGCTCGGAACGCACCAACTGTTGAATAGTGGGCATGCAATCTGAATTTAAGCAGCAATTCCCAATTATGCCAAAGCCGTGGGTTCTTTGTCAAATGCTGGCCCCCATGTGTCTGAATGGCGGTTCCTTCAGGACTGACGCAGGACATCGCCGGGGGACTCCCCGGCTCCGGTGCGCTTACCATAGAATAACCCTGTACACATAATTAATAACCCTGTACACATAATTACCCGACAACTTGATGGCAATCTGATGGCCAGTGGTGCGGTACATGACCGGCTGATTCTCTGGACTGCCCCGTTGGTGGCCGGGATAACCTGGCAGGTGACGGGTGGGGGGCATTTGCCGTGGCTGGTAATGGGCAGTTATGTATTCAGCGGTTTGATGTTCAGCGGCGATTTGGATATTCGTTCCCGGCAATGGCAACGCTGGGGCTGGTTACGGGGGTTGTGGATTCCCTATCAGAAATGCTGTAAACACCGTTCGGTTTGGTCGCATGGGCCGATTGTGGGAACTCTGGGACGGTTGATTTATCTGGGGTTGGGGTTGGGAATTATTTTGGGGGTAGGCTTAGGGATCAGTATCTGGCGGGGGGAGCCTTGGCCGCTGGGGAGTTGGTTGCGGCATTGGTGGCACACGTATCAGAGGGAATGGCTGGCGGTGGGGGTGGGGTTAGAACTGGGGGCGTGGAACCATTCCCTGAGTGATTGGCTGAGTTCCTGCTGGAAAAAATGGCGTTCTTGAGGGGGAACTTTAGGCTAAGGGCATTTATCTTAGAATGATAAAAGGCTGGTTGGTTCCGCGTGTTTTTGGGGGGTTACAGATGAATAAGATGTTGTGGGCGGGGGCAGTGGGTCTGGGGCTGCTGGCAGGGGGCGCACCGGCTCTGGCTAATCCCTATTATCAGGGGCAGGTGGTGCAGTCGGGACAGGTGATCTATCCTTACGGTACCTTTCTGCCCTATTATCCGTCGGGGTCGGTGCATCCGGGGGTCAATGTCTATGTGGCGCCTTTGCAGTCCCGACCGGTGTACGGGGGGGTGGCTCCCTATGCGGTGACGGCCTATCCCTACGTGAATTACAATTCTAAGACCGGTTTTTCCTACGGGTTTACGGCCTTTCCGGGGGGAGCGGTCGCGCCGGTGGGCGGGTATGTAACGCCGATGTATGGGCCGGGGTGGGTGATTTACCCCAATGCGCCCCGCTATGGTTATTAGGCGGGTTGCGGGGGGCATTTTGCGCTAGGATGCCTTTGGAAATCCTTGCTGCCGGTGACCCCGATGCGAGTTGCCCTGTTTACGGAGACGTTTTTACCTAAAATTGATGGGATTGTGACCCGGCTCAGCCATACGATCCGTTGGCTGGGCAAGATGGGGGATGAGGTGTTGGTGTTTGCCCCGGCGGGGGCACCGGCGGAGTATTGTGGGGCGCAGGTGGTGGGAGTGCAGGGGGTGCCTTTGCCGCTGTACCCGGAATTAAAGCTGGCCTGGCCCCATTGGGGGGTGGCGCAAAAGTTACGCCAGTTTCAGCCGCAGGTGGTGCATGTGGTGAATCCGGCGGTGCTGGGGGTGGGGGGCTTGTTGCTGAGTAAGTGGCACCGATGGCCGCTGGTGGCTTCGTACCATACCCATTTGCCCCGCTATCTGCAGCATTACGGGCTGGGGGCGTTGGAGGGGTTGCTGTGGGCACTGTTGCGGGCGGGGCACAATCAGGCGCGGTTGAACCTCTGTACGTCGACGGCCATGATTCAAGAATTACAAAGTAATGGCATTGAACGGTTGGCTCTCTGGCAAAAGGGGGTGGATACGGAGTTGTTTCATCCGGGACAGTATCAACCGGAAGTGCGGGTTCGTTTGACCCAGGGGCACCCGGAAGCGCCGTTGTTGTTGTATGTGGGGCGGTTGTCGGCGGAAAAGGAGATTGAACGGTTGCGGCCGTTGTTGACGGCGTTGCCGACTGCCCATTTGGCGCTGGTGGGGGATGGCCCGCACCGGGAACAATTAGAGCAGTATTTTGGCGGTACGAATACCCATTTTATCGGCTATCTGCAGGGGGAGGCGTTGGCGCAGGCGTTTGCGGCGGCGGATGTGTTTGTCTTTCCGTCTTGTACGGAAACGCTGGGGTTGGTGCTGCTGGAGGCGATGGCGGCGGGCTGTCCGGTGGTGGCGGCGCGGCGGGGGGGGATTACGGATGTGGTGCAAGACGGGGTGAATGGTTTTTTGTTTGAGCCGGAGCAGGAGCTGGGGTTGGTGGCGGCGGTGCAGCAGGTGCTGGCTTCCCCGGGGCAACGGCAGCGGTTGCAGGTGATGGCGCGCCGGGAGGCGGAGCGGTGGGGCTGGGCGGCGGCGACGGCGCAGCTACGCCGTTATTATGAGCAGGTAGCGGCGGGATGTTGACCCTGGAACTGCGTTTGCAGGGGTGTTTGTTGGGAGCAATTCTGGCGGAGCGGTGGGGGGAACAGCCGTTGCCGCGCTGGGGATGGCAACCCCAGCCACCGGGAATTTGGGGGGAGTGGCTCTGCCAAGGCTGCCGCTACTGGGTGGGGCAATCGTTGCCGGTGCCGACCGCCAGTACGGCGGCAGCAGCGTTGCTGTTGGTGTTGCCGGGATTGGCTTTGTGTTACCCCGATCAGGAACGGCTGCCGGAGGTGGTGGCAACGGCGGGTTTACCCCCGGTGGTGCGGGATTGGGCGGCGGTGCTGGGGCTGGCGTTGCAGGGGCAGTTGGGCGAGCCTTTGGCCGATGCGGCGGCTTGGCCGGAGTTGGCGGCGTCGGTGGCGGATTTTCTGGCGGGGGCGGATGACCCACTGCTGACGTTAACGGCGGCAGTCCGGCGGGGGCGTTCCCCGTTGACGTTGTTGTTGACGGGTTATCTGCTGGGGGGGTACGGCGGGGCGCTGGCGTTTCCCAGCGCGGCGGTGGTGGCGGTGGTGGCCGATCCGAGCTGGCGGGATTTGGGGACGGCTTTGTTGACCCGTTGGGCGGGGGGGCGGGTGGCGGCAGCTCCCCTGGCGGTGGCGGCAGCGATTGGTTCGCGGTGAACGGTTTTGGGGGGAGGATGGTTCTAAAGAATTACTAAGTCAATCGCAACAGTGAGTTACCATAGGGAGGGGATTGCTCCGTTATGATGGCTACCCGGTTACCGAGGTCATGTGTTGCTCTTGTCATGTAAGGAGTCGTGCTGGTGCATCTAAGCGAAATTACCCATCCGAATCAGTTACACGGTTTGTCTATTGCGGAATTGGAGGCGATTGCCCGCCAGATTCGGGAAACGCATTTACAGACGGTGGCCGCCACCGGGGGGCATTTGGGACCGGGGTTGGGGGTGGTGGAACTTACCCTGGGTTTGTATCAAACCCTGGATTTAGACCGGGATAAGGTGATTTGGGATGTGGGGCACCAAGCCTATCCCCACAAAATCATTACGGGGCGCTACCACCGTTTTCATACGCTGCGGCAGAAAGATGGGATTGCCGGTTATTTGAAACGCAGTGAGAGCCGGTTTGACCATTTCGGGGCAGGGCACGCCTCAACGAGTATCTCGGCGGCGCTGGGCATGGCGATTGCGCGGGATCTGCGCGGGGAAGATTTCAAGGTGGTGGCGATCATCGGCGATGGGGCACTCACCGGCGGGATGGCCTTGGAGGCGATTAACCATGCGGGGCATTGTCCGCGCACCCGGCTGCTGGTGGTTTTGAACGATAATGAGATGTCGATTTCTCCCAATGTGGGGGCGATTCCCCGCTATTTGAATAAGTTGCGGCTCAGTCCGCCGATGCAGTTTTTGACGGAGAATTTGGAGGAGCAGTTTAAGCATTTGCCGTTTGTGGATGAGGCGCTGGCGCACAACCTGAAAGAGGGGATGAAACGCCTGACGGTGCCGAAGGTGGGGGCGGTGTTTGAGGAGTTGGGGTTCACCTATTTTGGGCCGGTGGATGGGCATAATATCGCGGAGCTGATCGATACGTTTAACCGGGCGCACCAAATCTGCGGGCCGGTGCTGGTGCATGTGGCGACGGTGAAGGGCAAGGGGTACGAGGTCGCCGAGCAGGACCAGGTGGGGTATCATGCCCAGAATGCGTTTGATTTGGCTACGGGCAAACCCAAGCCGGCCAGCAAACCCAAGCCGCCCAGTTATTCTAAGGTGTTCGGGCAGACGTTGAGCCGTTTGGCGCAGGACAACCCGAAAATTGTGGGGATTACGGCGGCGATGGCGACGGGGACGGGGTTGGATATTCTCCAAAAACATTGCCCCAACCAGTACATTGATGTGGGGATTGCGGAACAACACGCGGTCACGCTGGCGGCGGGGTTGGCCTGTGAGGGGATGCGGCCGGTGGCGACGATTTATTCGACGTTTTTGCAACGGGCCTATGACCAGATTGTGCACGATGTCTGTATTCAAAAATTGCCGGTGTTTTTCTGCATGGACCGGGCGGGCATTGTGGGGGCGGACGGACCGACGCACCAGGGGATGTACGACATTGCCTATCTGCGCTGTTTGCCCCACATGGTGTTGATGGCACCCAAGGATGAGGCGGAGTTGCAGCGGATGATTGTGACCGGGATTGAGTACACGGAGGGGCCGATTGCCCTGCGCTACCCGCGGGGGAATGGCTACGGGGTGCCGCTGATGGAAGAAGGGTGGGAACCTGTACCGATTGGCAAAGGCGAGTTGTTGCGGCACGGGCGGGATGTCCTGTTGCTGGCCTACGGTGCGATGGTGGTACCGGCGTTGCAAACGGCGGAGATTCTCAAAGAACACGGGATCGATGCGGCGGTCATCAATGCCCGCTTTGCCAAGCCTTTGGATACGGAGTTGATTTTCCCCTGGGCGCGGGAAACGGGGCGGGTGGTGACCCTGGAGGAGGGGTGCTTGCCGGGGGGCTTTGGCAGTGGCGTGGCAGAAGCTCTCTTGGATGCCGGATTCCTCTTGCCCCTGTTGCGGATCGGCGTGCCGGATCTTTTGGTCGAGCACGCTAAGCCGGAAGAATCTAAGGCGGATTTGGGCTTAACGCCGCCGCAGATGGCGGAACGGATTCAGCGATTTGTTGAGCAGGGACAAGCCCTGGCGGTCAATGCCCCGGGGTAAAGCGGCGCCGGTGTTCTCGCCCCGGCGGCTGACGCCAGGGGAACGCCAGTTCGGCCAAGGGTAGGGCTGGGTCCAGCGGTTGCCAGCGCCTTTTCCAGTTCCAGCCGTATGCCTTGATGGATGAACAGATATGCGGGAGAACCGGCGACCGCTATTCTCAATGCAGTTAGGATTGCTCCCAAGGCCGGCAGCGGCACCGGAGGGCAGTCCGCCCATGAAAAACCCCTCCCAACCACGAGAGGGGCGAAGTGCTTGAGTTTCGGTTGCGGCACTAAAAGCTGAAGGTGGAGCGAATCGCACCGACAAAGACCGTTGGGTTGGCACTGTTGCCTTCCGGGTTGAAAATCGCCATAATCCCCGGCGTGATGGTGAGATATTCCGTGAATTTGAAGCGATAGGAAGCCTCTAACAGAATCGGTACATCATCCGCCGCCGCCGCCGTCAAACCATTCTTGACCAAGCCGGTGCTACTACTCAGGTAGGGCGGCGCTCCCACCACAATTTGCGCTTGACTGCCGCGGGTGCCCACATCCGGGAAGGCAAACACCAGCGCATAGTTCAAAGCCGTCCCACCGGCATTGATGGCACTACCGGGCGCATTGCTGAACCAAGTCGCCCCGAACCAGCCCCCCAAGATCAAGTTTTTGAGCGGTTGCCACTGGAATTGGAACCCCAGATTATCCGCCTGGGTGGTGGTTGCCCCGGTGAGCGCATCCACGGCAGCAGTGCCCACCCCGCCGCCTAAATTCAAAGCCAGCCCCGAATCCAAATCACTGTACCCCCGCACGTACAGCAAACTCAAGCCCAGATTTTCCAGAGGATAGCCGGTCAACTGCCCATAGGCCACATAGGACGAGCCAAATAAACCCTCTGTACCAAAGGGATTCACCGCACCGACAGGGGAATAGGCACCGGCAGCTCCCCCCCCATTGGCCAGATAGCCCAAAGTGAAATTCAGCTTCTCATCCAAAAAGTTAATGCTAAAGGCGGCACCCACACCCGCTCCCAGGTTTTGGTTGTAAACCGGATTGCGTAAGCCAAAACCAGACAAGGCGCCCAAGGCATCGTCATCCAGCGGACTCAGGGTGTCCACTTGGTCGTAAATCGCTCCCCCCAAAGCAGCAATGGTAATCCGACCTTGATCCGCCAACACCGGGAACTCGTAGGTGAGGGTGTCCAAAACCGTTGTCCCCCCGGAACCCGCATTCAAAAAGCCATAACTCAAACTGGCACTGTTGGTGCCGGTGGCGGCAAAAGCACTCGTCGCCGGGTTGGCTCCCAGGGACACATCATCCATTTGCAAATTGGTTGTCAATAAATCCTTACCCGTAAAACTGGTATTAAACGTCAAATTCACCCGATAACCAAAGGTGGTGGCATCTTGGATATTGGCAGAGACAACCGCCGGGCAATTGGCCACCCCCGCCAGCGCCGCCGTACACCCTTTGGGTATCGCCTGATTGCCGCCAAATGCTCCCTGCACCCCGAAAATCACCTGCCCCGTCAGTTTTGTGGTAGTAGAGAACTGTTGCGCTTCCAAGGTGGCCGTGCGGGCTTCCAAAGTATCCACCCGCCCCCGCAACAGAGCTAATTCGGCGGCAAATTCTTCCTGCAACCGCTGGATCAATTTCATGTCCTCTTTCGTAACCAGATTCTCTACTGAAGCGGCAATAAGTTCATTGATGCGATCCAAACAGGCATTCAAGCCGGCGGCAAACTCATAGCGGGTGGTGGCGCGGCGGCCTTGATACGTCGGCGGATTGGTGGGCAGACCGACAATACAACCATAGCGTTCCACCAAAGACTGCAACGCTAAAAACGCCCAATCCGTCGGCTTCACATCCACAAATTCCGAAACCGAGGTGACTTGACCCAATTCGCTATCTTCCCGCAAGTCTCGCCCGTACTGGCGCACCTGCTGAATGGCTTCGCGCGTGCTGCTGACCTGCGCCTGCGCCGCTCCGGCCAACACCACCCCCGCCACCAGCGAACCACCGGCCCACCACCGCAAAATCCTTTTCTTCATGGCACCACCTCACACTGGAATAAACCACACTATAACCGAGAGTGAGAACGATTATCAACCCGACCGGAGAGAGGCTTAGGTGGCGGGGGGGTCAGGGATTTTCAGGACCGACTTTGCCTTGGCTAAGGCATCTCGATAGCGATAAGCGGCGGCCACAATTTTACCTCGTTGCTGTATATTCACCGTACTGTAGGGTCGGGTTTGCACCGTACCGGGTAAAACAAAATCGGCAATGGTTGCCAGGCAGTCTCGGTAGGCTTGATCTACCTGTGCCGCCAGAGCCGGATCAAGTTTAGACCGATAGGGTTCAAATTGACTTTGAATGCCGATCCAGTTGTGCCGAAAAATTAAAATACTCTGGTCTGACCAGGTTTCTTCTTCACTGGAAATTTTCTTGGCGGGAACTTCCTCCGCCAGAGCCAACATCCCCGCAAAATTTAAGGAGGAATTGAAATTTTTGGGGTCATTGAGCTTTTGGATCAGGGACTGGACGCTGGTAATTAATTTTTCCCCATAGGGCACGGCCGCCGCTAGATGATTATCCCGATAAATCAGAGCTTCAATGCGGTGCATACTGATGTAATTTTCCGAAGTTTCCCCACCGGCAATTGCATAGGGACGAGCATCAATGGCCTCATCTTCTTCGGGAAAACTGGCAGCTAAAACTTCAATTTCTTCATAGGGAGCACGGGCTGCCACATAGGCTTGCTTGGCCCGATTCATATCCCCACTTTTGAGAGCTGCCAGCAAATTTTCTGCTAAGGTTAATTGCTCCTGTGCCCGTTTTTGCAAATACTGCACCCCGGCCTGCACTGGCTCGACGTAGGGGTCAACCCCAGAACCGGCAGAGTTTATCTGCTGGTGATTCGCGGCACTGAATACCGAACAACCCACCACGCCCAAACTGATGATCAAAACCACCCACAGGGTGCGCCAATACTTGCTCACCAGAACACTCCTTTCCATTCATTTGGAACAATCCGTTGATCTGATTCTCAGAAAGCATCACCTCAGCCCGCGGGTACTCCCCGGAGGCCGGCCGCTCGCCTTGATCAGCTAATTTATCAATTAACTTAAGTCATAATGCGAATAATTGTCAATAGTTTGGCCTAGGTGTGGTCAGCACGTCTCGGAGCAGGGCGAGGCATTGCGGCACCAGCCGGTAGTAAATGCCGGTACCGCGCCGTTCCCGGGTCAATAACCCCACTTCATACATGACTTTCAAGTGATGGCTGACGGTAGGTTGCGATAACCCCAGGGTTTCCACCAGAGCGCAGGCTTTGACTTCCTGACCGGGCTGGGCGGCAATTAAACTCAACAACTGCAAACGGGTGGGGTCGCCCAACACCCGAAAAATGGCCGCCAGTGCCTCGGCCTGCGGGGGGGTCAATTTTCCGGCCAACAGGGGCGGACAACATTGCCAAGCCAGGGCGCTGTTGGTCTCAAGCATGGGGATTGGGAGTTAGTAATTTTTTAATGGTAGCGTAGGGGCTGTGGTTGTAGTGACGGTTGTCAATATAGATAGAAATTGATATATTGGGGAACGATTGTCGTCTTTGGGTGTAATCAAGCAGGGTATTTATGAAGGCGGTGGCTCCGTTAGGGATATTTGAGCGATATCTATCGCTGTGGGTGGCATTGTGTATTATTGCCGGGGTGAAGTTGGGGCTGGCTTTGCCGGGGTTGTTTGAGTTGATTGCGGGTTTGCAGTACGCCAATGTGAATTTCGTGGTGGCGGTGCTGATCTGGGTGATGATTTACCCGATGATGGTGAGTGTGGATTTTGCCTCGATTCGGGAGGTGGGGCGCAAACCCAAAGGTTTGTGCATTACTCTGGTAGTCAATTGGCTGGTTAAGCCGTTTACGATGGCGCTTTTGGGGATTTTGTTTTTTAATTATCTATTTGCGGGTTGGGTCACCCCGGCGGCGGCTAAGGAGTATATTGCCGGCATGATTTTGTTGGGGGCGGCTCCCTGTACGGCGATGGTGTTTGTCTGGAGTCAGTTGGTGCGGGGGGATGCGAATTATACGCTGGTGCAGGTTTCGATTAATGACCTGATTATGGTGGTGGCGTTTGCGCCGATTGTGTCTTTCTTGTTGGGGGTAACGGCGGTGCAGGTGCCCTGGGAGACGCTTTTGCTTTCGGTGCTTTTGTATGTGGTGATTCCCTTGGCGGCGGGCTATTGGACGCGCAAACGGTTGGATCGGGTGGGGCATGAGGTGGCGATTGCCCGGTTTTGTGCTCAGATCAAGCCCTATTCGATTGTGGGGTTGTTGGCAACGGTGGTGCTGCTGTTTGGGTTTCAGGCAAAGACGATTGTGAGTCAGCCTTCGGTCATCCTTTTGATTGCGATTCCCCTACTGGTGCAGAGTTATGGCATTTTTGCAATTGCCTACGCCTGGGGTTATTTTTGGCGGGTGCCGTTTGCGGTGGCGGCGCCGGCGGCACTGGTAGGTACCTCTAATTTTTTTGAACTGGCGGTGGCGGTGGCGATCAGTTTGTTCGGCCTCAATTCGGGGGCGGCGTTGGCGACGGTTGTGGGGGTATTGGTGGAGGTGCCGGTAATGCTGTCGCTGGTGGCGTTTGCCAACCGTACCCGCAAATACTTTCCCGGTACATCCCATTAAGGAGGGTTTGGGGTTATGTTGCGAGTGATGTTTGTCTGTAAGAAAAATTCCCGCCGTTCCCAGATGGCGGAGGGTTTTGCCCGGACGTTGGGCGGAGACCGGGTGCAGGTCACGAGTGCGGGGTTGGAGTCCAGCTTTGTGGACCCGTTGACGGTGCAGGTGATGCAGGAAGTGGGAATTGACATTAGTCAGCAACAGTCCAAGCCGTTGAGTGATTTTCAGCCTGAGGATTTCGATGTGGTGATTTCCCTGTGCGGGTGCGGGGTGAGTTTGCCGCCGGAATGGCTGACGCGGGATTATTTTGCCGATTGGCAGTTGGAAGACCCGGAGGGGGGGGAATTGGATGCCTTCCGGCGCGTCCGGGATCAGGTGAAAGAACGGGTGGTGCAGTTGTTGCAGGAACATCAGGTGTTAAGCTGAAGTGACCGTAAGGAAGCCGGATTGCCAAAAGTGGGAAGGCTAGGGTATCGTGAACCCTGTACCCCTTGGCCTGGCATTGTCTGATTTTCACCCGATGGCACCCCCTGCCCTGGCTCTCCAGACCCAAGAACTGACCAAGACCTACCGCACGGGTTTTTGGCTGCGGCAAAAAATCACTTCCCTGAAACAGGTGTCTTTAACGGTGCATATTGGGGAAACCTTTGGACTCTTAGGTCCGAATGGAGCGGGAAAGACGACCTTTATGAAACTCATTTTGGGCATTATTCGCCCGACGGCGGGGGGCGGAACGGTCTTGGGGCGACCCTTGGGCGACCGGTTCATCAAAGCCCGCATTGGTTATTTACCGGAGAATCCCTATCTGTATGAATCCCTGACGGGTTGGGAATGTTTAGAATTGATGGCTACCCTGCACCAAGTGCCCCGTTCGGTGCAAAAACAGCGGTTACCGGCACTTTTAGAGCTGGTGGGATTGGCGCAATCTGCCGCCCGCAAGAAAACCTTGCGCCGCTATTCCAAGGGGATGTTGCAGCGGATTGGGTTGGCGCAATCCTTGGTGAATGACCCGGATTTGGTGTTATTGGATGAACCGATGTCGGGGCTTGACCCCTTGGGACGCTATCAAGTGCGGGAAATTATTTTGCAGTTGAAATCCCAGGGCAAAACCATCTTTTTTAACAGTCATATTCTCTCGGATGTGGAACATCTGTGCGACCGGGTGGCGGTGTTGGCGCGGGGGGAATTATTAGCCGTCGGTACCTTTGCGGAATTGTTGGGCACGGGGCAAACTTACCATGTGCGGGGGCGGGGCGGCAGTGCAGCAGACTTGGCGCCCTGGTTGGAGCATTTCGAGTTTCAAGGGGGGCTTTGGCAGGGACAATTACGGCTGAGTTTGCCGGAGTTTGTGCAAAAGGTGCAGGAAAGTGGTGCGGAAATTCTCAGCCTGAATTTGGAGCGGCAATCTTTAGAAGAATTTTTTGTGCAACAACTGCGGCAACGGGGCTACACCCAAAGCGTTTAAGCCGGACGGGGGGGGAGCAGCCGACTGGTGACTTGGACTTTGGCCAGTTCTCGCACCAGTCGCAGAGCCTGATGCCGGTAGATGGGTTCCGGCAGGGTGCAGGGTAATCGTTCCATGACTTCTCGGCAGTGTTTCAGGTCGAAACCCGTCACCTGGGCAATGACGTTGCCCCCATAAAATACCGCCTCTTTACTCCCGGCTTTTTGCACTTGGACTTGATAGCGGGGGGGCAGGCGTTCCCCCAATTCCACCCGTTGTAGCCCGCGACTGGTCGCCAGCACCACCAGTTTGTCCCCGACGGCCAACCGCAAATCGTCGGAGGGCATGGTTTTGGCTTCCAGTTCATGGGCGGCGTAGTAATACACGGGCACAACCCCGTAGCCGTAGCTCACCTGCGCCAAGATCAGGCCGTTCAGGGTATCCCCGGCTTCAATTTCGTACTCCACCACCAAGATGGTGCGCCCCTCCAAGCGAAACAGCCCCAGGATATTTTCCCCAAAAGCGGCGGCGGCAAAGGCTTCGGCGGCAATTTCATTGGCACATAAAACCTGGGCAAAGGGAAACAAGCGGCGCACGTTATCACTAAAGATGGGGTCAAAGGTGCGAATCACCACATGGCTTTGCAGGTTGGTTTCCCGGGCCATCAGGGCAATTTCCAGGTTTTCCAATTCATCGTCGGTAACGGTGACAATGCTCTTGGCGGTGGCTAAATTCACCTTCGGTAGCAGAGTTGCCGTTGGCCCCATCAAGATGGGAGCTTGGGGCAAGACCTCATTGCCCACTTCGCTCGAGGTAATGATCGCCAGGGGTTGGCGAAATTCTTGCAGCAGCCTGGCCACCTGCCGACCCACCCGCCCCAGCCCGACGATCACCACATGCCCCTGGGGCGGCACCGGCGGGCGGCGTTGCAGAAATTGAAACTGGGTGGCCAGCAATTTTTCGGTCAACAAGGCATAAATCACGCCGGTAAAGGCGATCCCCGTCAAGGTCAGCCCCAGACTCAGCAGGCGCAACCACCAGGGCACCGGTTTATCAAACCGCTCCAGGCCGCCAAAGACATCCCCATAGCCGCCCAAAAGCAAAATCATGGTGGTGTAAAACGTATCCGGGAAACTTAAATCCGGGTAGTACAGGTCGTACAGCAAGGTGCCGGTCAGCAGCAGCGTCACCATTAGCCCCGCCACCACCAAGGCCACCCGGTGCGTGCCGCCTTTTTCCCACCATTCCTTCACCCGTTCCCGCCAGTGCTGCCAACGCAGCCATTTTTGCCATTGCCAGCCCGATGGGGGGGTGGCGGCGGGCGCGGCGGTCACCACCGGGCTAAAGGTCGTCGCCGACTGCAATTCCACCGTCACCAGCGTATCGCCGGGGTAAGCCAGCGTCTCCGGGTTCCACCGATACAGGTACAGTTCCTCCGACAAGCCGGGGCGGGTGGTGGATTGATAACTCAGCACCTTACGGTTACGGCTACACAGTTCATGCAACATGCGACAATTCGCCCAGGGGTCTTGAGGGGAAATCACCCGCCGATGCACTTGAAATAATTGGTCGGCGACCCGGAAAAAACCGATCATATCCTCACCCAAAGCCGCCAGGGTAAAGGGTACCGCCGAGAGCTGGGTGGGTTCGTAGGCGACAAAGTTATCCAGTTCCTGCCCCAAAAGTTCAGTTAAATTTTGCTTGGCGGAGCGCACCACCAAGCGGACATGCGGGTTCAATAAGCGGGCAGCAAAGGCGATTTGGATGTTCACCCGCTCGTTTTCGGTCACCGCCAACACGGCGCGCGCCTGCACGACCCCGGCTTGTTCCAAAACCTCGGTTTTGCGGGCATCGCCTTCAATTACTTGGTCGAGGAGGGTATCCAAATCCTTGACTTCCCAATGTTTAGGACGGTGGAGGTCAATTCCAGTTACTCGAATGCCAAAATCTTTCAGATTGACGACACAATACTGCCCCAAACTCCCCAAACCACAGACGATGTAAGTATTGGGAACGGTGGTCGCCTCCGGCCTAAAAACGATACGAGAAACGGTCATAGGGGGTGTCAGAGGTCAAAGGTTCAATCGGGTATCCGGGTTTGCCCCTAGTGTAGCCCCGAAACCCAATTTTGAGCAGGAACCAAAGTCTGAGAGTTTCTTAAGGGCACCTCTATTAATTAGGGAACAGCGGTCGCAGGGGCGCAGCCCCCGTCTCTGGTTCTCTATCAACTCGGCATTACAGCGAGATGATTTTCTACTGGCTTTAATAAATAGAGGTTCCCTTAATTAAATGAACAATTAACAATTGAATGAACAATGCCCATAAGGCAATGGG
>CALHCP010000055.1 GCA_937936705.1 uncultured cyanobacterium
CTTCTGGCCTGTTCCCTACGTTTATCAATCGGGTGATGCCAGGACTTACAGGTTCAGTTGTACCTTGCCAAGCAGGTCTTGTATCTGCCCGGTTCCCCAGAAGTCTTTTCTGGCGGGCAATAGTGCCATACTTGACTGGAAGGATTATATCACATCCGCAGCTAACTAGCGAATGATGCTTCGCGTCCATTCGTAGGATGCGCGGCGGCATTGCTCAACAATTCCCAAAGCCTTGTTTAACATGCCCACTCCAATATATTCCTTTGCTGATGGCAGCCACCTAGAATACGACCATGGAAAATTCGATGCCTGGTGTATTTATCTTGTTGATTCGGGGGGACGGCGGGCACCACGGGATAGCGAGTATTTCGCCCGTTTGCATCAATTGGGCACGCTCTACGGCCATAATCGCCTATACAACGACTTTATTCAGATTTACGAAGTTACCGACGGGGTCTTGAACCCCTTGGTTTTGCGCAGCATCGCACTGCTGGCCGCGACTTACGGTGCACACGCGCTGGAAATGCAGAAATTACTGACCATTCTCTACGCTGGTATGGTGGCTGAGGAAAATAAGGACAAGGCTATATTGAAAAAACGCATCAAACGTTTAGGCATACACCAAGTCTTGATGGAGAACTTGTCTCCAGAGGTGGCAGCGCATTTCAGCCGGGGAAAACGCTGGCAGGAATTACACCAGGAATGCCTCGCCAGGGGATTTTAGAACTCCCCACTCGCCGGCGAACCCAATCCGGTGGAAACAGCCGGGCGGGCATCGGCATGGTTGAGTTAGCGACATCATTGATGATTGATTGTGTGCATTTTACTGAGATTCTGTGGGGCTTTCAGGAATGCACTCATTTCCTGATTCAGCAACGCCGCTGCTCTTTATAGCAATATGACTTGATTGTTGAACCGATATGCTGGAGAACCCAAGTCGGGGGCTGTGCCCCGGCGACCGCTTGTCCTTGATTAATGGAGGTTCTCTATAGCCGTCGTACCAATTCGTATTAGGATGTCAAAACACCGCCCCTTTGGGTTTTAACTCCCCTCTCCCGTTCTGGGAGAGGGGTTGGGGGTGAGGGCAAAGCTGCGCCCCTGCGACCGCCGTTCCCTAAAAAAACGCCTTTCTAGCCGACTCTAACCCTAACCCCTCTGCTCATAACGTTCATAGGCGCTGACAATCCGCTGCACCAGAGGATGCCGCACCACATCCGCCGCCGTCAGATGACAAAAGGCAATCCCTGCTACCCCTTGCAACACCTGCGCCGCTACGGTTAACCCCGAATCCTGCCGCCGTTCTAAATCCACCTGGGTCGTATCCCCGGTAATCACCATGCGGGAACCAAACCCCAACCGGGTCAACAACATCTTCATTTGCCCCGGCGTGGTATTTTGCGCCTCATCCAGAATGATAAACGCCCGGTTCAACGTCCGCCCCCGCATATAGGCCAAAGGCGCCACCTCGATCACCCCCCGTTCCAAGAGTTGGGGAATCTTCACCGGATCCAGCAAATCGTACAGGGCATCGTACAGCGGCCGTAAATACGGGTTAATCTTTTGTTGCAAATCCCCCGGCAAAAAGCCCAACTTTTCCCCCGCTTCCACCGCCGGCCGGGTGAGGATCAACCGCTCGCATTGCTGATGCTGTAGGGCTTGCACCGCTAACACGGCGGCCAGATAGGTCTTTCCCGTCCCCGCCGGGCCGATGCCAAAGGTAATCTCATGGGTGCGAATCGCTTGAATATACTGCCATTGTCCTAACGTACGGGCACAGATTTCTTCCCCGCGGCGGGTACGCGCCAAAATATCCCGGTGCATTTGCACCACCAGTTCCGGGTTAGGGGCAGACAAGACCGTATGCAAATCTGCCGCCGTCACCGGTTGCCCCCGCCCCCAGAGATGCGCCAGGGCATCCACCACCTGCAAACATCGGCTGACCTGGGGTTCTGCGCCGATCAGATGCAATTCTTGCCCGCGCAGCACCACCTGTACGCCCGTTGTTTGGGTTAACTGCCGCAGATTCGCTTCCCCCGCCCCCGCCAGAGCCATGGCACTCGCCCGGTCCGGCAAGGGCACCACCACCCGTTGCGTTTCCGGGGGACTCAGCGGCTACCTCCCCGGCGGGGGCGAGCCGGGGTGCGTTCGCCCCGCTCTGCCGTGGCATGGTGATTCAAGCCGTAAATATCCAAATGGCAACTGTGTCCGGCCAACTGCGCCGCCGCTTGCATCACCGTGCGAATGGCCTGCAACGTGCGTCCCCCCCGTCCCAACACCCGCCCCCGGTCGGATTCCGCCAGCGCCAGCCGCACCCAAACCCCCCCCGCCAGCACCTCCCGATGCAGACGGAGTTGCTCAGGATGGCTCAACATGGGGGTCAGAAGATAGCGAACCAGTCCTTCGTAATCAGGCATGGAGTTGGTCAAAAATCTGCGCCTTGGCCAAAATACTGCGTACCGTCGGGGTTGGCTGCGCCCCTTGCTTTAACCACTTAAGGATTGCCGGCACATTCAAGCGGGTTTGTTGAGCCGGGTCGCTCAGGCGGGGATTGTAAAAACCCAACTCTTCCAACGCCCGACCATCCCGCCG
>CALHCP010000056.1 GCA_937936705.1 uncultured cyanobacterium
CTTCAGGGCTTGGTCGGCATCGGCTAAAGCCCCCTGGGGATTTTGCAGATAGATGTTTGCCGTTGCCCGCATCAGCCAAGCATCGGCCAAATTGGGATTTAATTCCACCGCCCGATTCGCATCCGCCAACGCGCCCGCATAATCATTCATTTGACTTTTGACAAAACCCCGCAACACATAGGCTTTATCGTAATCGGGACGCAGACGAATCGCCTCGTTGGCATCCGCCGTTGCCCCGGCGAAATCCCGCAACATCACTTTCGCAAAGGCACGATTGCCATAAATATCGGCATTTTGCGGGTCAATCTGCAAGGCGCGATTGTAATCCGCCATGGCTCCTGGATAATCCTGTTGGTTCAGGGCTTTGAGAATCCCCCGACTCATGTAAGCCAGTGCCGAATTGGGGTCTAGTTGGATCAGTTGATTTAAGTCGTTCAATGCCCCTGGGGTATCCCCCGCATTGGCTTTCCGTTCTGCCGCAATATACAATTCTTGCGCCGTCGTGGCCGTTGGATTAATGCGAATCGGTTGCCGGTTCACCCAGGCGATGTAAGTGCGGATGGGAACTGCCAAATTAAACCCGGATTTTAAGGCAATCGTCCCCTGTTTGGTGGATTGATAACTGCCTTCGGCGCGCCCGTGAATGCCCACCAATTCGGCGCGTTCATTCAACACCGGGCCGCCGCTCATCCCCGGTAAGGTATTGTTGGTATAAGTCAGGGAATAACCGTCCTGCAAAATGTTTTCGGAAGTGGCCGTGACATCCCCACTGGTGAACTGCAAAACCGGTTTGGTAATCGCCTGTCCCGGTAAAGGGAATCCCGCCACAAACACACTCATACCCCGTTTGACCGCCAAGTCATTGCCCAATTTCGCCGGCGTATAATTGGCAGCACTGCGAAATTCCACGACCGCTAAATCCACTTGGGGAATGGGTTGAATCCTGCGGCTATCAAGGCGATAAACCTTGCCGGTGTAGGTGGTAATATCCGCCTCTTCTCCCGGTTTAATACTGTCAATAACGTGTTTGGCGGTTAAAACCTGGTACACCTCGCCGTTTTTGCCGATAATCGTTCCCGAGCCATGCCCGGCAGGGGTTTGAATCAAAACCGTGACCCGTTCCGCGACTGCGGCGATTTGGCTTTTACTCAAACGTTGATCCCCGGCGGTCTGAGCGGCCACCGGCGTCAGCCAACCCAGGGGAAAAGTCAACATTCCCCCCGCACTCAGGCATAGAACCGTCATGCCGATGGTAGTACCCAAACGCCGGAAACCCATGGGATGAAAACCCCTCACGAACGATGCCAGGCCAATTCTAGCAAGGCGCGCGGGCGAATCTGTCCCTGCACCAAATGCCATAACCGCCCCACTTCCGCAAAATGTAAGCGGTCATCTTCGGTTAACGCTAAGATTAATTGGTTGCGTAAAAACTGGCCTTCTTCTGAGAACAAATAGCTCAACGCCGGGCCTAAAACCGGCTGGAAATCCAGCGATGCGTCCCCCTGAGTGACCGATAGCAAACTCTCCAACCGTTGCCACTGAAACCGGTTATCTTTGAATAACACTTCCAACAAACGCTGGCGGAATTGGGGGGTTTCTCCGGTGAGTAAACGCTGGGCGACATAGGGGTAAGCCGCATCCACAATTTTGAAATTCGGATCCAAATTCATGGCAATCCCCTCTTGGGTCACCAGGGAACGAATAATCAGCGCAAAATGGGCCGGCACCCGAAACGGATAACGATACATCAAATCGGAAAATTCATCCGTCGCTTGCTTGAAGCGAAAATCCCGCAACTGACTCCCCACCGCTTCCTGCCAGAGCAATTCCAAGGCCGGCACAATCGGGGTGATGTCCGTCCCCGGCGGCAGAAAACCCAAGCGGATAAAATCCCGTGCCAATTCCGTATAGTCTTTATTCACCAAATGCACCAGGGCATCCACTAATTGTTCCTTGGCCTCCTGAGTGAGCTGATCCATCATGCCAAAGTCAATATAAGCCAGGCGACCATCGGTAGTTAAGAATAAATTGCCGGGGTGAGGATCCGCATGAAAAAAACCGAATTCGAGTAACTGTTTTAAGCCGGCTCGTACCCCAATCTGCACAAATTGGTGCATCTCAATTCCAGCTTTTTGTACTGAAGCCGCATCCGTCAATTTATACCCGTTGATCCACTCCAAGGTTAAGACCCGATGACTGCTGTAAGCCCAGTAGATTTTCGGGACTTTCACCGTGGGGTCGTTGCGAAAATTATCGGCAAATTTTTCCGCATTGCAGGCTTCGTTGAGATAATCAATCTCTTCAAAAAGTTTGCAGCCAAATTCATCCACAATCAAACGCAAATCGTCCTGCATGTGAATGGGCAACCAAGGCTGAACTATATGGGCGACCCCCCGCAGGATGTACAAATCCAGGGTTAAGACCGGAATCAAGCCCGGGCGCTGCACCTTCACCGCCACCTCTTCACCCGTGTGCAAGCGCCCCCGATAGACCTGCCCCAAACTGGCCGCCGCCACTGGCTGCGGCGATAATTCCCGATACAATTCCGGCACCGGCTGCCCCAACTCCTGCTCAATCAACTGATAGGCCACCGCATTGGCAAACGCCGGTAACTGATCCTGGAGCAGGGTCAATTCTTCCAAATAGTCCCGCCGTACCAAATCAGGACGGGTGGACAGCGCCTGCCCCACCTTGATAAAAGTGGGTCCCAAAGCGGTAATCAATTCCCGTAAGTGGGCTGCCCGCCGCGGCCGATTTTGTTCCTCCCGCCCCGTCAGGTGATCCCAGCCCAACGCCGCCACAAAGGTCAAAATCGCCCAACCCACCTGGAGCAACCGCCCCAGCACCCGGCCCGGTCGCCACCGGTAAAAGGCGGCAATCGCCTCCGGGTCATACCGCCGCATCTGCTCCAACCGTCCCGCCTTCGCCATTCCTGATTGACCCCAATGCTTTTATATCAGTCTTTAATTAAGTTAATAAACTATTGTTTTGATCCCCAATAAAATTTTATCGTTTCTTCACACTTGGCGGTCAATTCCAGAGTTTGGCGCCTGCCGTTGCAGATGCCGTAACCACCAGCCTGCCCCCACCGCCACCGTCCAGCACAGCCAGCCCACCCAGGGTTGCCAGAGCAAAAATCCCCCTACCCCCAGCATGGCTCCGAATAACAGCCCCACTCCCGCCACCGTCCGGCGCAGTTCCCAGCCCAAATCCTGTAAAGGTTCTAAGCCGGTGGCTTGGCGTTGTTGCTGCCAGCCCGGCCCCCCCGGCCGAATCCGCCGGTAAAATTCATTCAAAGTTGCTTCACTCTCCGGCGCCGTCCCGTACATAGCCGTGACCCAAGCCACCGCCGTTAGCCCCGTCGTCACCAGCAACCGCCAGCCAAAATCGGGAATCTGAATCAGCGGGATCACCGTTGTCCCCAGGCCAATGACAAACCCCGCCACCATTGCCGTCCATTCTGCCGCCGCATTCACCCGCCACCAGAACCAGCGCAGGATCAGTACCAGCCCCGGCCCCGTACCGATGGCAATCACCAAGCGAAACACCGTCGTCACATCCTGGGCATAAAAGGCCGCCACTGCCCCCAAAGCCGTGACCCCGACCGAGGCCAGCCGTCCCGCCGCCACCAACTCCGCCTGACCCGCCTGGGGACGCACAAACCGCTGGTACAAATCCCGGGTCAGGTAGGAAGCCCCCCAGTTGATCAGGGTGGACATAGTACTCATAAACGCCGCCAGCAGGGAAGCCACCACCACCCCCAACAGCACCGGCGGCAAAAAATCCCGCATCAGCAGCGGATAACCCAACTCCGGGTCGGCTAAATTCGGGTAAATCACCTGCGCCACCAGTGCCACCAGCACCCACGGCCAGGTACGGACAACGTAATTCAAAAAGTTAAACCACCAGGCCGACCGCTCCGCTTCGGTTTCATCCTTGGCCGCCGCCAACCGTTGGATAAACTCCCCGCCCCCGTCACTGCGGCGGAATGCCCACCATTGCACAAAAATATAGGCAAACAAGGTACTGGCCGATAACCCCACCTGTTCCCCCCACGGCCAGAGCCGCAACATGGCGGTGCCCTGAAAATGTTGGATGACCGTCCCCATGCCCCCGACATGATGCAAGGCAAAAATCGCCACCAAAATTGCCCCGAACAGCGCCAAAACAAACTGAAACAAATCCGTAACCACGACCCCCCATAACCCCGCCACCCCGGCGTAAATCAGCACCAAAAGACTGATGCCGATGACACTCCACAATTTCGCATTGGCTCCCGGATCCACACCCAAACTAGCCCATACATCCAGGGCATTCATCACTTTCACCATGGCCAATAAGGCATAGCCCATGCCGATACAATTAATCGGCACGGCGAATAAAAACGCTTTGGTTGCCCGTAAAAGTGCCGCCGGTTTGCCCCCATAACGCAGTTCCGTCAATTCCGCATCGGTGATAATTTCCGAGCGTCGCCACAAGCGGGCAAATAAATAAATCATCACCACGTGGGTTAAGCCAAAACTCCACCATTCCCAATTCCCCGCCACGCCCCGTTTGGCCACTAAACCACAGACGTAGAGGGGCGTGTCAATGGAAAAGGTGGTGGCCGCCATACTCGTGCCCGCCAGCCACCAGGGCAAGGAACGCCCGGATACAAAAAAATCCACCAAACTGCGGGCGCCGCGCCGGGATAAATACAGCCCCAACAGCAAGCTCAAAATTAAATAAAGACCCACCACCGCCCAGTCTAAAATGCCCATCTTGACCTCACAACCGTTAACACCGGTCAGCCCCGGAGCGACTCACTCTCCCAAGAGAATAATCCAAGGGAACCTTTACTAATTAAAGACCAATTAAAGACTGATTAAAGACTCATTAAAGAAGAGCAGCGGTCGCCGGGGCGCAGCCCCCGCTTGGGTTCTCCGTAAACCTGGTATGGCAGCGAGATGATTTTCTGCTGGTTCCCCTAAATCAATAGAGATGAAATAGAGATGCCCTAAAGGTGTCCTTATTTTAAGCTGCTATATGCCCCCTGATCCTGCCGGTGACCGCGCCCCCCACTACTTTTGGAACTGCCCGAATTGCAATTCATAGACCCTATCTTCCTGCTCGGTTTCTAAAACAATTTCGGAACGGGGATAGGCGACACACAACAGGGCAAACCCTTGCGCCATCAACGCCGGACTCAAACCCATCGCATCCGGTTGTGCCACCGTACCGCTCAGTAAACGAGCCGCACAGGTTGTACAGATTCCCGCCGTACAAGAAGAGGGTAAATCCAACCCGGCGGCGGTGGCACTCGCCAAGATGGTTTGGTCGGCGGCAGCCATCACGGTGGTGACTTGCCCTTGGTGGCGGATTTCGACGGGAAAAACAGCGGTCATAGGCTTAGAAATGGCGATTCATCCTCGTATTTTACCCCCTACCTCTGCGCTAGGATCGGGTTGATTTGCCCCCCACCTGTCCATGCGTGAGATTCGCCAAGAAACCCTGGAGTTGTTGGAATGGCCGCGCCTGTGTGAACATCTGGCCACCTTTGCCCAAACCAAGCCGGGAAAACAGGCGGCGCAAACCTGGCAACCCGCCCCGGATTTGACCGCTGCCCTGGCGTTACTGGCGGAAACCCAGGCGATTGCCACCCTGGTCGAGCGGGGTACGAGCTTCGATTTAGCCTCGGTTACCGATGTTCTGCCCGCTCTGGAGCGAGCCGCACGGGGCGGGATTTTGAGCGGCTTAGAACTGCTTGACCTGGCGCATCTGTGCCATACCGCCCGCCAGGTGCGCCGCCAAATCGAAGCGCACCGGGATATGACCGTATTGCACGAGTTAGTCCAGAACTGGCGCACCCAACCGGAACTGGAACAGAGTATTTACCACTGCATTGATGATGACGGGGAAGTCGCCGACCGTGCCAGCCCCGCCCTGGCTCACGCCCGGCAGCAGGCGCGCCAAACCGAGCAAACCCTCCGGCAAACCCTGCACCATCTTTGCCAAAAACACGCCCAGGCGCTGCAGGAAATCCTGATCACCCAGCGCAACGAGCGGTACGTCCTGCCCGTGAAAGCGACCCACAAAGACATGATCCCCGGGCTGGTGCATGACACCTCCGCTTCCGGGGCGACCTATTACATCGAACCCCAGAGCGTGGTGCCGTTGAATAACCAATGGCGGGTGTACCAAAAGCAGGCACAGGAACTCGCCGCGGCGGTGCGGCAGGACTTAAGTAACCAGGTGGGGGCGGTAGCGGCGGAATTACGGCAACTGGCCGCCGGTTTGACCCGTTTGGATGTGGCCTGTGCCCGCTGTCATTACAGTCATTGGCTCAAGGGGCATCCCCCCGAGTTTCAAGCCCCCGTGCGTCTGCGGCAGGCGCGGCATCCCCTCTTGCTCTGGCAAGCCCAGTACCAACCCGACCGCCCCGTGGTGCCGATTGACCTGTTGCTCCCGGCGACCACCCGAGTCGTGGCCATCACCGGACCCAACACCGGCGGCAAAACCGTCACCCTGAAAACCTTGGGGTTAATCGTGCTCATGTCCCAAGCGGGGTTATACATTCCCGCGGCAGCCCCGGCGCAGTTACCCTGGTTTGACCAAGTGCTGGCGGACATCGGCGACGACCAATCCATCAGCCAAAACCTGTCCACCTTTTCCGGCCACATTACCCGTATTGGCCGGATTCTCGAGGCGGCCACCTCAGAGTCCCTGATTTTATTAGACGAAGTGGGGGCGGGCACCGACCCGACCGAGGGCACAGCGTTGGCACGGGCAATTCTAGAAACCTGCGCCGACCAAGCCCAACTCACCTTGGCCACCTCCCACTACGGCGAACTGAAAGCCCTCAAGTACCAAGACCCCCGCTTTGAAAATGCCTCGGTGGCCTTTGATGAAACCACCCTGGCGCCCACCTATCGCCTCTTGTGGGGGATTCCCGGCCGTTCCCAAGCCCTGCACATTGCCCAGCGGCTGGGACTGGCTCCCGAGATTATTCAGCGCGCCGCCGCCTATTTAGAGGGACAACCGACCGACCTCAACGACCTGATCCGGCAGATGGAACAGCAGCGGCAAGAGCAAACCGCCCAACAGCAAGCCGCCACGGAACTGCTGGCGCAAACCGAGCAACTGTACCGACAACTGCAACAGCAAGCCCAGGAATTGCAGCGGCAGAAACAAGCCCTCGCCCAGAAGCAAAACCAAGCCGTCGCCAGCGCCGTAGCTCAAGCCAAACAGGAAATTGCCCAGGTGATTCAAACCCTGAAAGCGCAAAACAAAACCCACCAAGCCAGCACGGCGCTCACGGAGATTCAAAAGCGGCATCAAGTCCGTCCGCAGCGGCATTCCCAGGGATTTGTGCCCCAGCTCGGGCAACGGGTACGGGTCTTGGGACAGGTGGGCGAAGTCTTGAGTCTGCCGGATGAGGACGGCAAAATGGCCGTGCGCTTGGGGCAACTGCGGGTGACCACCCCGGCGCGGGAGATTACCTCTTTGGACGGGCAACCCGTCGCTTTGCCGCCGCCCCCTTTAGTGCCAACCCCCGCCAATACCATTGACCTGCGGGGTATGCGCGTCGAGCAAGTGCCCGCCACCCTCAATCAGCGGTTACATCCCGGCGAACCCGCTTGGTGGATCGTCCACGGCCAGGGCACCGGCCGGTTGCGCCAAGCCGTCCAGAGCTATCTGGATCAGCATCCCCACATCCAGCATTGGGAAACCCCGGAACCCAGCACCACCATCGCCTATTGGCGGGATTAGCGCTGGGGCATCACCAGCACTGCCAGCCCGATGCCGCCCAAATACAAACCCGCAATCGCCCCCGCCAACAAGATCTGCGTCAGCGGGTCGGTGGACGGGGTTAAAATCGCCCCGATCACCACCGCCGCCAGGACAACGTACCGCCAACCGGCCAACATTTGCCGGGGAGAAACGAGACCCAAGGCACTCAAAATAAACTGAATCACCGGAATTTGAAAGGCCAGCCCCGTCCCCAACAAAAGAATCAAAATAAACTCAAAATAACGTTCAATTGACCACAGGGGTTCAACCACATCGGCGCCGTAATTCAGGAAAAACCTTAAGGCCGCCGGCACTAACACCCCGTAGGCAAAGACCAAACCCAAAATAAATAAAAAGCTAGAGCCGAACACCACCGGTGCCAACAACCGCCGCTCCCGGCGGGTTAAGCCCGGCAAAACAAACGCAATAATTTGATAAAGAATCAGGGGACTGCTCAGGATCAAACCGCTGTAGGCCGCCACCTTGAGGGAGACAAAGAAAAATTCCCCCGGCGCCAGTTGGAGAAACTTGACCGGCCCGGCGGGGGCTTGCAAAAACTGCACAATCGGCTTTACCCCCACCAAACAGCCGATAGTCGCCACCGCAAACCCCGCCAACGCCTTAAAAATCCGCTGCCGCAGTTCTTCCAAGTGGTCGAACAGGGACATCTCCACATCATCGGGAGTTTCATCCAGCGGGTCGGGTGCCGCCTCCAAAATCGGGGCGACCGGGTCAAGCGTCATAGGCGAACCCCAGCGAATCTGCCTACGATTCTACCAACCAAGCGGTGGCCGCCGGTTGCCAGGCCACCAACTCCTCCGGGGCAAACCACAGGGCAATTTCCCGCTGCGCCGTTTCAATCGCATCCGAACCGTGGATCAAATTGCGGCCAATACTGATGCCGAAATCCCCCCGAATCGTCCCCGGTTCCGCCGTCAGGGGGTTGGTCGCCCCGATCAGCTTGCGCGCCGCCGCCACCACCCCATCCCCTTCCCAGACCATCGCCACCACCGGCCCTGAGGTAATAAAGGCCACCAAAGACGGGAAAAAGGGGCGTTCCCGATGCACATCGTAATGCTTTTCGGCGAGTTCCTTGGATACCCGCACCAGCTTCAAACCCACTAAAGTAAACCCTTTGGCTTCCAAACGGCGGATGATCTCCCCCACCAACCCCCGCTGCACCCCGTCCGGTTTAATCGCCAAAAATGTCCGTTCCATACCCTGCCTCACCAGTGACCTGCTGATTACCTTCTGAATTGTATCCAAGCCGGTGCCTCATCTGAGCTACATTAGGACAAACGCCTGCATGACCGATGAACCCCACTGCTCTCCTGACCCAAATTGATCTGCCTGCCGACTGGATCGGCTTACGGCTCGTGCGGGAAACCACCACGCGCCACCACCTGCGGGACGGCCACCCCCAGGGGCACGGCCAGGAAACCACTTGGGGAGCCATGGTGGAAGTCAGCGTCCAGGGGCGTCTGAGCTACTGCGCCACCACCCAGGTCACCCCCGCCGGTCTGCAACAGGCAGCGCAAACCGCCTACCGGCAAGCCCAATTAACCCTCCCCCGCACCCACGCGGTGGCTGCCCGTCCCCCCGTCAAGGGGCATTACACCACCCCGGCGGCACAACCCTGGCGCGCTGTCAGCCCCCAAGAACTGAGCGAAATTCTGGTCAAAATCTGCCACAGTCTGAAAGTCGGTGATGAAATTGTCTGTACTAAAGCCAGCTTGGCCGCCACGGAATTAGAAACCTGGTTTGTCAGTACAAACGGAGCAGATTTGTACCAGCAAACTTATTACATTGTCAATCATTTTGCCGCCACCGCCCAAGTGGGCAACGCAGTTTATACCCGCAGTGACCACGGCATGCTGGCTCGCTGTTACCAGGGGGGATTGGAGTGGTTGCTCACCGAGGATTTGTGGGAGCGGGTGGAGCGCATCGGCGAGCAAGCCCGGGAATTAGTCCGGGCGGAAAACTGCCCGGAAATGCGCACCCATTTGGTCTTGGCTCCGGATCAGATGCTGTTGCAAATCCATGAAACCGTCGGTCATCCCTTGGAGTTAGACCGGATTTTAGGGGACGAGCGCAACTATGCCGGCTGGAGCTTTGTCCGGTTGAGCGATTTTGGTCATTTGCAGTACGGTTCCCCGCTGATGAACATCACCTTTGACCCCACCGTAGCCGGCGAATTTGCCAGTTATGCCGTGGATGACACCGGGCTGGTCGCCGAGCGGGAATATCTGATCAAAGACGGCATTTTGCTGCGGGGGTTAGGGAGTTATGAAAGCCAGCAGCGTGCCGGGATGGCCGGGGTCGCCTGTGGACGGGCCTGTTCCTGGAATCGGCCTCCCATTGACCGCATGGCCAATTTGAATTTGGAACCGGGCAGCGGCACCTTCGCCGCAGTCATCGCCGACATAGAGCAGGGGATTTATATGGAATCGAACCGTTCCTGGTCGATTGACGATTACCGGCGCAAATTTCAATTTGGCTGCGAATACGCCCGTCTGATCGAAAACGGTCAACTCACCAAAACCTTGAAGAACCCCAATTATCGCGGGGTCAGTACTGATTTTTGGCGCAATTTAGTCCGTTTGGGCGGTGCCGAAACCTGGGAAATGTACGGCTCCCCCTACTGCGGCAAAGGGGAACCCAATCAGGCCATTCGCGTCGGGCATGGTTCTCCCGTCGCCGTATTTGCCGATGTGGAAGTTTTTGGGGGTGGCTAAGGTCATGTGGCAGGGTTTAATTCACCATTACTATTCCTATTTACCGGTTACGGCAGCCACGCCCATTGTGACCCTCTATGAGGGCAATACTCCCCTCATTCCCGTACCTAAAATCAGTAGTTATCTCGGCAAAAAAAACGTCCAGGTGTGGGTGAAATACGACGGTCTAAATCCCACCGGCAGTTTCAAAGACCGGGGTATGACCATGGCCATCAGTAAGGCTAAAGAACAGGGAGCCGAAGCCGTCATTTGTGCCAGTACCGGCAATACTTCTGCGGCGGCCGCTGCCTACGCCCGCCGTGCCGGCATGAAGGCGTTTGTCTTGATCCCCGATGGGTATGTGGCCTTGGGGAAGTTAGCCCAAGCCTTAATGTATGGTGCCCAAGTTTTGGCAATTCAAGGCAATTTTGACCAGGCGTTAGCGCTGGTGAGAGAGCTGGCCGAAAAGTATCCCATTACCTTGGTGAATTCCCTCAATCCCTATCGCTTGGAAGGGCAAAAAACGGCAGCCTTTGAAGTGGTGGATCAACTGGGTCAGGCGCCCGATTGGTTGTGTATTCCGGTGGGGAACGCCGGGAATATTACGGCTTATTGGATGGGATTTTGCCAGTATTTTCAGCAGGGAAAATCCCAACATCTGCCCCGGATGTTCGGGTTTCAGGCCGCCGGTGCCGCCCCGATTGTCCGCAATCAACCCGTCCCCCACCCGGAAACCGTGGCCACCGCCATCCGCATCGGCAACCCCGTCAATTGGCAGAGTGCGATTGCGGTGCAAGAGGCCAGTCAAGGGGCGTTTTACGCGGTCAGCGACTCAGAAATTTTAAGCGCCTATCAACTGTTAGCCCGTGAAGAAGGCATTTTCTGTGAACCGGCCAGTGCCGCCGCCGTTGCCGGTTTATTCCATATTCAAGACCAAATTCCGGAGGGGGCGCGCATTGTCTGTGTCCTAACGGGCAATGGCCTCAAAGACCCGGACAATGCCATTGCCGTGGGTCAACAACAACTGGCTCAGGGGATTGCGCCCGAGCGGGATGTCTTGGCGCGGGCGATGGGTCTATTGGGGTAACCCGACGGAGCAACGGGGGGCATTGATGGCGTGATGGAGCGGGTCAACCCAGGCGAACCGGAAATTCATCATCCGCCCCGCCAAAGCCAGCCCATAGTCATCACTCCAGAAACTTTAGCCCAGGGCATCCAAGTATTAATCCGGCAGGATCAGGTGCTGGCGCAGGTGTACGCCCAAGTGCAAACGCCGCCTTTGTGGTTAAGGCCGCCGGGGCTGGCCACACTCGTGCAGATTATTTTAGAACAACACGTCTCCCTCAAATCCGCCCAAGCGACGTTTCAGCGGTTACAAACGATCTGTTCGCCGTTATCCCCCCTGGGATTACTGCATTTAACCCCGGCGCAATGGCGTAGTTGTGGGGTGAGTCGGCAAAAAAGGGATTATCTATGCCATCTGGCGACTGCCGTGCAGGAAAAGCAACTCAATTTGGCAGAATTAGCCAGTTTCGATGATGTAACCGTACACCAAACCCTCACCCAAATTCGGGGAATTGGGGACTGGACGGCGAACCTTTATTTACTCATGGCTTTGGGGCGACCGGATGTTTGGCCGACGGGGGATTTAGCCCTCATGATGAGCCTGAAAAAGCTCTACGGCTCGAGCGAGACCGTCACCGCAAAAGGGTTCAAAAACATTATAGAAACTTGGCGACCTTGGCGGGCGGTAGCGGCTCGGTTGCTGTGGCAGTACTATCTCAAAGGTAACGCTTAAATTTCCATTTCTGTATAGCGCACCCGCCAAATTAATAATCCCAAGACTAAAGTGAATAAAACAACCGCTGCCGCCGCCGCATACCCTAAATCAAATTGATTAAATGCCTGGTCATACACATAGTAAACTAAGATATTGGTACGGTTCAGGGGGCCACCGCCAGTTAATAAATAAACCGGTTCAAAGCTGCGTAATGTGAACAGAGTAGTGGTAATAACCACAAAGACTAAGGTGGGTCGTAATCCGGGAACAGTAATATACCAAAACCTTTGCCAAGCATTGGCGCCATCGAGTAAAGCCGCTTCGTATTGGCTCGCCGGAATTGTTTGTAAACCGGCTAAGAGAACCACCAAATTAAAACCGATTTGATGCCAAACACTTACGGCAATTAAAGCCAACATTGCCGTCCCCGGTTCACTCAACCAGGGGATATTCGTATGGAATAATTGATTCAAAGGCCCCTGGGTTTGTAATAGCCAACGAAACGCCAAAGCCGCTGCGACCAAAGAAATAACCGATGGTAAAAAATACAGCAATCGCCAGAGGGAACGCCCCCAAATGGCTTGATTCAAAACGACCGCCAATCCCAAGGGAAGGATCACCGCCGGTATCACGGTGCCGCTCGTGAAGATAACCGTATTGCCGACAACTTGCCAAAAATCCGGGTCAGCGAATAAGCGAGCATAGTTCTCTAACCCAACCCAATGCCAGCCTAAACGAGTTAAACTCCCCTGGGTAAAACTTAAACCCACCAGATAAATCATCGGCCAAAACGTAAACAAACCCAAAATCATCAGGGCAGGGGATAGCAGTAATCCGGTGAGCCATCGCGATGGATTCATAAGAGCCTCTTGTCCGGTTCTAAAATCAACATCATTGCAGGGTATCCGTCTTTACCTGTGGGCAATCCGGGCATTTTCGGGCTGCCATCCAAACCGTACTCTGCCCCCAACGGAGGATTCGCCATGTAACCCAATGGGAAAACCCAAATTTTCAAGCATTCAGCGACAGGGCTACTTCCCTACGACGACGATTCTCCATTCAAATCC
>CALHCP010000057.1 GCA_937936705.1 uncultured cyanobacterium
ACAAAATAGGGCGGCAGGGGAAAGACTTCTTCAATCCGTTTCACCATCCGTTGCCGCACTTCGTTGAGTTCATCCACCACCAGGCCGAGGGGCTGCTCCTGGGGCCCCCGCAAGACCAAAATCGCCTGCGCCAGGGGCGGCTCCAGGGGAATTGCATATTCCAGCAGTTGTTCGGGCAAATAAACGGGTAAATCCTGGTTTTGCCAGGTGACGGTCAGGGGGTGGCGAAAATCGCGCTCGATGGGGACTTCCCGCAAAATGTCCAGCACACTGTCGGCCAAAAAGCCGAGCTGCCGTCCCTGGGCGCGCACGATCAACAGGGGCAGTAAACTCACCGCCAAGGGCAAGCGCAGGGTAAATTGGGTACCTTGCCCCGGTGCGGAGGTGATGGCTACGGTGCCCCCCAGTTGGCGGATTTCGGTTCGCACCGCGTCGAGGCCGACCCCCCGCCCGGAGAGTTCGGAAACTTGGGTGCTGGTGGAAAAGCCCGGTAGGAACAGGAAATCTAAAATCTCTTCGCGGCTGAGTTGCTCAAAGGGGGTTTGGGTCAACCCGCGTTCTCTGGCTTTTTGATAAACCCGGGGGAAGTTGACCCCGCGGCCGTCGTCCTGGATGCTGATCAGGGCTTGGTTCCCCTGCACCTGCGCCCGCAGGACGATCTGTGCCGTAGGCGGTTTCCCCTGTTGCACCCGTTCCGCTGGGGGCTCGATGCCGTGGTCAAAGGCATTGTTCACCAAATGGGTGAGGGGCCCTTTGAGTTGTTCCAACAACACCCGGTCGAGCAGTACATCCGCCCCCTCCACCCGGCATTGCACCTGTTTGCCGTAGCGTTGGGCAAGGCGGTGGATTTTGTCGGTAAAGGGGCGGGTCAGGGTACTAAAGGGGTTCAAGCGGGCTTTGGTGGATTCGCTGTAGATTTGGTTCAAGTTGCGCCGCAGACTCACCAATTCCCGGGCGGTACTGCGGGTCACCAGGTCTAAATCTTCGGCGTTTTCACTGATTTGGGCGACAAATTCTTGACAGGCTTGCAGGGTTTCGTGCAGGGCACTGAAGCGATCCATCTCCAGGGGGTCAAATTCGCTGCCGTCGGTGGTGCGGTATTGCAGCGCCAATTGCTCGTACACTTCATCCATCTGTTCCCGCACGGGTTGAAATCCCTGCACCAGGTCTTTCAAATGCCGGATGGTGGTTTCTAACTGTTCCTGTTGACCGCTGAGTTTTTCCAAATACAACAGCAAATCCCCGCCGGTATTGGCCAGGAATTCAATGGTTTTCAGGGGCAGCCGCACGTGGGTCAAGCCGGCGGCGGGTGCCGCCTTGGGGACGGGTTCGGCAGCCGGAGTGGGGCTGGGGGTTGGGGGCATGGTGGTCATGCCCAACTGTTGGTCCCGTTCCCGGCGAATCTGGGCGATCACTTGGCGGGCGATGTCGGGGGTGGCGGTGGCCTGCAAAGGGGCAACGGCGGCAGCCAACCAGGGTAAGGACAATTCCTGCGCCAAAAACAGGCAATTTTCCACCAGTTCCTCACCGGCACTGGCATCCCCCTGGTTCAACCGCCCCTCGGCTACTTGCAGACAGTCTTCCAAGGCACCGGTGAGGGCGGCGCGCAGTGCCTCCGCCGGGCTGGGGGGGAGCTGGCTTTCTTGCGCCACCAGTTCGGCAATCGCGGCTACCAGTTCCGAGTCGCCGGTGATGTCGGGGTTGTCCACGTTGTCCAGCAGCCAGGCCACTTCCTCCACTCCCCGCCGCACCAGGGGTTCTCCCGCCGGCAGACTCCGCTGTCCCATCAGTTCCAGGAGGTCTTCCAGGTGGTGCGCCAGTTGTTGCAGGGCGGGCATTTGGAAGGTGCCGGCTCCCCCTTTGAGGGTGTGGGCAGCGCGCATGAGTTTTTCGTAATCCCACTGGGGCGCGAGAATGCCCTGGCGCAGGATGTCCACGTACTGGGGGGCTTCTTCTTCCAAAAAACCCTGGCGGGCTTCGGCCATCAGGTTGGCCAACACCTCGGTGTCGAAGTTGGCGTTAGACATAGTCATGGGTGGCACTGGGGTAGAGGTCGGGCTGGAGGCGGAATTGCAGAACGAATTGTTGCAACTGCCGCACTTCTTGGCCGAGTTCCTGCAGCGCCGTGGCGACTTCCTGGGCGGCGCCGGAGGTGGTGGCGGCAAGGGCGGCCACGTTTTCCATGGCGGTTTGCACCTGACCGGACACCTGGGAATGGGTGCGGGTCTGGGAGGCAATCGCTTCCTGGTACTGCACCATCTGTTCCGACAATTGGGCTAACTGTTGCAGCACCTGCTGGGTTTTTTGCACCAAGAGCGACCCTTCCACCACGGCACTGGTACTGCTTTCCATCGCGTGGGACACATCGGCGGTGTCCTGTTGGATGTTCCGCACCAGGGCTTCGATGCGGGCGGTTTCTTTGCGTACCAAATTGGCCAACTGCCCGATCTCATCGGCGATTAACCGGAACCCCTGACCGTGTTCGCCCGCCCGGTCGGATTCT
>CALHCP010000058.1 GCA_937936705.1 uncultured cyanobacterium
GAACTGGCCAATGGGTTTAAGATTTCCGGTTTTCAAACCAACCACGACCGCTTGGGGGGGCGCCGCTTTGGGGCGAATGTGTGCTGGCGTTGGACGCAGGCGGGCATTCGCTTTTTACACCTGGGTGGAACGGCTACCCCGATTACGGTCGAGCAGCGGATTTTACTGGGCAATCCCGATGTTCTGTTCGTTCCGGTCGGCGGCAGAGAAAAGGCGTTTAACCCCAAGGAAGCGGCGGAAGCGGTACAGATGCTCAATCCCAAAATTATTGTGCCTACCCATTACCGCACCCAGGCCGCCGATGACCAGTGCGATTTATTCCCGTTAGAGGATTTTTTGGCGTTGATGGGCAATGTGCCGGTGCGCCGGGTCGGGGAGCAAATCACGCTCCGACCGGGCGATTTACCCACCCAGGGGCAGATCATCCAAGTATTTAGCTACAATTTTCTTACCCCGGCCAAACCCACCCAACCGGCTCCCAAAGCCAGTCCTGCCCCGCCCGCGGCACCGACTCTCCAACCCCCGCCGCCTACTCCGACCCCCAGCCCGGCGCCCCAAATGCCCACCCCAACCCCCATGCCCAGCCCGCAATAATCATGGCCACGACCCCCTTAGAACTCAACCCCCCCTTACCGGCTGCGGAATATGCCGAACGGCGGCGCCAATTAATGGCCGCTTTGGGCAAGGGCACGGCGATTTTCACCAGTGCGCCCCACGCCTATCTGCATGGCGATGTGGAGGCAGGCTATCGCCAGGACGGCAATTTGTTCTATCTCACGGGCTTGAATGAACCGGCGGCGGTGGCAGTATTGGCGCCCCATCATGCCGAGCATCAATTTGTCCTTTTTGTCCTGCCCAAAGACCTGGAAAAAGAGGTGTGGACCGGCTATCGGGTCGGGCCGGAAGCTGCTCCAGAAATCTATGGTTGTGATGCTGCCTTCCCTCTGGCAGAATTAGACCAAAAATTACCGGAATACGTGGAAGGGGCGGAGCAAATTTACTATCATCCCGGCCGCGATGAACAGATGAATGAGCGCATCTTTCGGCTCTGGCGGCAAATGCTCCATCTCCGGCAACGCAAGGGTTATGGCCCCACGGTTTTAGCGGATGTGAATCCCCTGATTGCTCCGTTGCGGATGGTGAAAAGTCCTCTGGAATTAGAGCGGATTCGCCAAGCGGTTGCGATTGCCGCCAAAGCCCATATTCACGCTCAAGAAACCACCCAACCGGGTATGTATGAATACGAGATTCAAGCCGGCCTGGAAGCCATTTTTCGGCAAAATGGGGGCGCACCGGCCTATCCTTCCATTGTGGCCTCGGGAGCCAACGCCTGTATTTTGCATTATGGGGATAACATTCGGCAAACCCAGGACGGGGATTTAGTCTTGATCGATGCGGGCTGTGGTTGGGGCTGTTACAACTCGGATATTACCCGGACTTTCCCGGTGAACGGCAGGATGACGACCCCCCAAAAATTGATTTATGATTTGGTCTTAAAAGCCCAATTAGCCGCGATTGCTGTGGTCAAACCGGGTGTACCCTACGATCACATTCACCAAACAGCGGTGCGGGTATTGGTGGAAGGGTTAATTGACCTCGGTTTATTAACGGGTGATGCGGCGGAAATTGCCAATGAAAAAGACGAAAAACAACAGAAATACCGTCCCTACTATATGCACCGCACCGGCCATTGGCTGGGTTTAGATGTGCATGATGCCGGGATTTATTACCAGGCCAAAGAGGCAGCCACCTTGTTGGCACCGGGGCAGGTATTTACGATTGAGCCGGGTTTATACATTGGCCCTCACACCCAACCCGCCGCGGGTCAACCGGCGATTCCTGATGAATTCCGCGGCATTGGGGTACGCATTGAAGATGATATTTTAGTCACCGAAACCGGCTGTGAAGTGTTGACTGCCGCCGTACCGAAATAAGCCGGTGCTCCTGGGGGCAATGGATATTTTGACCGGGGCGTTACCTGTAGAAGCATTACCAGAGGCACCCCGCTATTTTCCCCTGGATAGGGGTCGCTATGAAGTGAAACCCGGTTTACTCAAGTTCGGTACGGATTTGGGCAATGACTTTTGGGATCAAAGGGTATTTCAAATTGATGGCAATTTCCAGCACTATCATCAGGTGAAACAACTTGCCCGTCGGGAACAATTAGATAAGTACTTTCAAACCTGTAATCTGACCGCCGCCGTTGAACGGGTAATCACTCAATTTATGATGGAGCGTTTAGGGCAAGAATATCCTGAACTATTCACCGTTAATGTACAATCTGCTGAAATTTTATTTCACAATCAACTCACCGGTGAAATCTTACATTTTGACCGGAATGATCGGTTCCAATTGGCCACGGGTTTAGCCCCGGAGCTGCCTCCCTATATTTCTGCTTTGGATGCTTTAGCCCATCAAGTCCAGGAAGATATTACGGTTGTGAGTCGTGGGGGCACATCGCATTGGGTCAGTGCGATTCATCTGTGTTTTCCGAATCACTGGGCGGCGCAGGCGAAAATCGGTCGGGATTTTGCCGAAGTTCATGCCCCGGTGGCGGGGATGGATGCCCTGAACCGCCGTGGTGCTGCCCTGGTGAATACCCTGATCCGCCGGCCGCCGATGGTGCGATTCGCCTGGGGGCTGAGTACGGATACCCGTTTGAATCATCACCCCGTCCCCCCGCCTGACGGTGATCCGCAGCAGTGGCAGGGCAGAAGTTTTCAAGCGGATCGCCCGCAGTTATTCTTACGGATTGAACGCCAGGTTATTTGGGGATTTCCCGAAGTGAATGCGGCCTTATTTCTGATTCGGACTTATTTTCGCGATGTGACAGTCATTAAGCAAAATCCAACCCAACGCGATTGCCTCTACTCTGCCCTTGCATCCATGTCGCCGGAGTCGCTTATTTACAAAGGCTTGGCACACCAACAGCAAGAAATCCTGGCTTGGTTAAAGGCAACTTAATTCATTAGGGCACCTCTATTAACGGGGGAACAGCGGTCGCCGGGGCGCAGCCCCCGTCTCTGGTTCTCTATCAACCCGGCATGCCAGCGAGATGATTTTCTGCTGGCTTTAATCAATAGAGGTGCCCATCAGTAATTCCTATAGAAACTATAGAAACTACTGAGTAAAATTTTGCTGATTATTGCCTAAAAATCACCCCGATCGGGATTCCATGGCGCAGAATAAAAGAGAGTTACCATTCCCACTCCTATGGTTCAGCATCCCCCCCGTGACGTGCAAACTGTGCCCATTGCTGCCGACACCCTGGTGCTGCGTTCCCGCAGTTGGCAACGGTTGCGTTTTGAGATGGAATACGCCCTGGAGCGGGGCACGACGGCCAATAGTTATCTGATTCAGGGAGAGAAAATTGCCCTGATTGACCCGCCGGGGGAAACCTTTGCGGAATTATTTTTAGCAGAATTGCATCGTCATGTGGCCTTTGAGCAACTCGATTATGTGATTTTGGGGCATATCAATCCCAACCGGGTGGCAACCCTGGCGCAGTTGTGGCAAAAGGCTCCCCAAATCACCTTTGTTTGCTCGAATCCGGGGGAGCAAACCCTTCGGTCTTTACTGGCACAAAATGCCCCGGAATTGACCGCCCAAACCCCCCTGCAAACCCACATTATCCGGGGAGAAGAAACTTTAGATTTGGGGCGGGGACACGTTTTGGAATTGATCCCGATTCCCACCCCCCGCTTTCCTAACGGTCTGGCCACCTTTGACCCCCAGACCGGCATCCTCTTCAGCGGTAAATTCTTCAGTGCCCATCGCTGTAGCGACCAGGTGTTTGACGAAGGTTGGGATGCCCTTAAGGAAGATTATCAGTATTACTTTGACTGTATCCACGCCCCGCAAGTGCGGCAGGTGGAGCAGGTTTTGGAACGGTTGAGCCGTTGGTCTGCCACGTGCTACGCCAATGGCCACGGTTCCCTCGTCCGCTATCATCTGCCCGAATTGACCCGGAATTATGCCCTCTGGTGTGAACGACAAAGCGGTTATGACCTGACCGTGGCCTTACTTTATGCCTCTGCTTATGGGAACACGGCCACCCTGGCGCAGGCGATGGCGCGCGGGTTGACCAAGGCGGGGGTGCGGGTGGAATCCCTCAACTGTGAAACCGCCAGCCCCGAAGAAATCCGCCAGGTGATCGGTGCGGCGCAGGGAATTATCATGGGTTCTCCGACCTTGGGCGGTCATGCCCCGACCCAAATCCAAACCGCCCTGGGGATTGTCCTGGAGCACGCGCCCCGGACGGCGGCAGTGGGGGTGTTTGGCTCCTACGGGTGGAGTGGCGAAGCGGTGGATTTGCTGGCGGGACGATTGCGGGATGCCGGGTTTCGCCTGGGGTTTGCGCCGATCCGGGTGAAATTTACACCGACGGATGCGGATTTGCAGACCTGCGAACAAACCGGGACGGATTTCGCCCAAGCCCTGCGGCAAAAGCAACGCCGCCAGGTCGCCCGCCCCACGGATGCCCAAGCGGCTCGTAGCGAACAGGCGATGGGACGGGTGGTCGGCCCGCTGTGTGTCTTGGCGGCGCGGCGGGGGGAATTGACCGGTGCCATGCTCGCCAGTTGGGTCTCCCAGGCCACCTTTAACCCGCCCGGCATCACCGTGGCCGTGGCCAAAGACCGGGCGGTAGAATCGCTGCTCCACGTGGGCGACCGCTTTGTCTTGAATATCCTGCCGGAAGGGAGCAACCTGCCCCGCCATTTTCTCAAACCCTTTGCGCCGGGGGAAGACCGCTTCGCCGGTGTTGCCACCGCCACGACTGCCGATGGTTATCCGATTTTAACCGAGGCTTTATCGTATTTACATTGTCAAGTGGCACAACGGATGGAATGTGGGGATCACTGGCTCATTTACGCCACAGTCAATGAGGGCAAAGTCCTCAATCCTAACGGGATCACCGCCGTTCACCACCGCAAATCCGGGAATCATTACTAGGGCACCTCTATGGATCGGAGCCAGCAGCCAATCATCTCGCCGGCATAAGGAGTTTATGGAGAACCGGCGGCGGGGCTGAATTCATAGAGCTTCCCTCTAGAACATGCGTTCCAACCGTTCGTGCTTCTGCCAGACCCGCCAGCCCCGCCAACCCGTGATCCCCGCCAAAATGCCGGCTACCGCCGCCAGCCAGCCGTAGCCCCCCACCAGCAAAATCGTCCCCGAAATCAAAAAAGTACCGGTGAGAATATGATAATTTCCCGCAACCTGTTGGGCACTCAGGCGGCGCAGCAACCGTTCCGTCTCCAAGGAACGGCTGCGCACTACCAAATCCCCCCGCTCCAATTTTGTCAGGGTTTCATCCACCCGGCGGGGCAGGCTGAGCGCCGAATTGCTCATCTGCGCCGCTTGCCGGCCTAACTGACCCAAAAGGTCGCCGTTATTACGATTTTCCATCATTTGTAGAGCATAGGGAGTCGCGACCGTGAAAAATTGAAAGTTGGCATCCAGCCCCCGTCCCAACCCCTCCAGGGTGGAAAATGCCCGCATCACAAAGGTAAAGGTGGCGGGGAACCGGAAGGGTTGGTCGTAGGCCAGGGCGTACAAGTCTTCGCTGATGGCTCCAATGGATTGCATCTCAAAGGGCTTGTCCAGGAGGTTATCTAAAACGTATTGTAACGACCGCCGCACCGGCCCCATGTCTCCCTGGGGCACCAGGGCTTTCAGCTCGATCAAGGCGGCGATCACCCCGTCGGCGTTGCGGTCAACAATGCTCATCAGGGTTTGTACCAATTTTTCTTTAGTTTGCGGCTGGATGCGCCCCATCATGCCAAAGTCATAAAAAATTAAACTGCCGTCCGGGTCAACGGCGATATTGCCGGGGTGGGGGTCGGCGTGGAAAAACCCATGATTGAGTACCTGTTCTAAATAGGCACGGGCGTTTAATTCGGCAATCCGTGCCCGGTCTAACCCGGCGGCATCCAAGGCACTGTAATGGCTGATTTTGATCCCCGGCAAATACTCCAGGGTTAGGACGCGCAGGGAACAATACCGCCAATAAACCCGGGGGACTTTCAGCCAATGGGTATCCCGAAAATTGCGCCGAAATTCATCCGCATTCCGTCCCTCGTTGAGGTAGTCAATTTCTTCAAATAAAATCCGGTAGCATTCTTCGTAAATCCCCAACCAATCCCGCCCCGGCCCCCAACGGGGATGGTTTTGGAAGTAGTGGGCAATATCTTTGACAATCGCCAAGTCAACGTTAAACAACTGGCGCAAACCGGGGCGTTGGACTTTGACCACTACCGTTTCCCCGGTGGGCAATTCCGCCCGATGCACCTGCCCCAAACTGGCGGCGGCCAACGGGGTCGGTTCAAAATTCAGAAATAATTTTTCCAGGGGTTTGCCCAAGTCCGTTTGGATGATGTGCGCCACCTGCTCCAACCCGAACGCGGGTACTTGGTCTTGCAGTTGGGAGAGTTCTTCCACGTATTCCGCCGGGAAAATATCGGCACGGGTGGAAAATAACTGCCCCAGTTTGATAAAGGTTGGCCCCAGCTCCAGCAGACTCTCCCGCACCCAGATGGCAATGCGGCGGCGGCGCTGGGCACGTTTTTCTGGGGTCATGCTGCCCCGGTAACTCCAGGGTTTGTCGTAGAGCCACTGGGCGGCCAAAAACCGCAGAACAAACAACCAAATATCCAGGGAGCGTCGCCAGCGGGAGTAGCGTTCCCGATTCCACCGGTACTGCTTGGTGCTGACAAGGACGGCCACCCTAGTTTTGCTGACGATAACGTTTGAGTTCGGTGCGCAGGCGAGCCATTTCTGCCCGCAATTCGTCAATGGTGGTCTGCAAATCCAAGGGTTTCTGCACCTGGGCCGAGGACTGCCCCTGGATGGTCTGCTGTTCCTCCTGGGCGGCTCGTTCTAAAATCTGTTGGATCTGCTGACGCAAGACTTCTCGTTGCTGTGCATCCCAGCGACCCACCGCCGCCAGGGTTTCCCCGACCAAGTTGCCGACCTGCTCATAAATCGCCTGAGCCGCTGCTCGCCCGATGAAAAATGCTCGTAACACCACCTGCGCTCCCCTTAATTCCCACCAAATTATAACGTTTTATTGCCGGGTGTGGTGTCAGAACAGGTTACCCTAGAAACAAGTTTACCTGCTGGCCTATGTCTTCTTGGTCTGCCCTACCTGCCCTGTGGCCGGAACTGGCGCAACGGTTTCCCACCTTGGTCGCCCTGGAAGAACCCCACCGCAACCCGCCGGTGCGGCTCACCTATCCCGAATTGGCGCAACGGATTCAAAGCTTTGCCCAAGGGTTACAGGCGCTGGGGTTACAACCGGGGGAGCGGGTGGCGCTGTTTGCGGACAATAGTTCCCGGTGGCTGATCGCCGACCAGGGGATTATGCTGGCCGGGGGGGTGGATGTGGTGCGGGGGGCAGCCGCGCCGGTGGATGAGCTGGATTTTATCTACCGCAATAGTGAAAGTAGTTTTCTGGTGGTGGATACCCCGGATTTGCTGAAACGTCTGGCTGTTTATTTACCCCAGTGGCAACCCCGGGCGGTGATCACCCTGTGGGGGGACGCTCAGGAGGGGGTCTGGGATTTTCATCAGCTAATGCAAAGGGGTGAACGGCACGAATTGCAGCCCCCCCATCTGGAATCCGAATCCTTGGCGACTTTGCTCTACACCTCGGGGACGACTGGCAAACCTAAGGGGGTGATGCTCAGCCATGGCAATCTGTTGCATCAGGTGGAAAATCTCTACGTGGTCTTTACGCCTCAGCCGGGGAATATCGCCCTGAGTTTGCTGCCTACCTGGCATACCTACGGACGGTCGGGGGAGTATTTTTTACTTTCGCGGGGAATTCATCAGATTTACAGCACCCTCCGGCATTTCAAACAGGATTTGCTTAAGTATAAACCCCATCATATTGTCGGTGTGCCCCGGATGTGGGAGTCCATTTATGAAGGGGTGGAGCGGGAATTTCGCCAGCAACCGCCGGGGAAGCAAAAACTGATTGGGAATTTCCTCGGCATGAGTAAACGCTATATTTACGGCAAACGGTTGTGGCAGGGGTTGACCCTAGAGCCGGTGCAACCCAGTTGGAGCCAACGCCTGGGGGGGGGATTAACCGCGCTGGCGCTGTGGCCGCTGCATCGGTTGGCGGATTGGCTGGTGTACCGCAAAGTCCGGCAGGCGGTGGGGGGACGGCTGAAGGAAGGAGCCAGTGGCGGCGGTGCCCTGGCGCGTTATTTGGATGATTTTTACGAACTGGTGGGCATCACCATCTTGGTGGGCTACGGCTTAACCGAAACGTCGCCGGTGTTAACGGCGCGCTGGGTGACCCACAATGTCCGTTACTCCGCCGGGCTGCCCATTCCGGGTACCGAAATTAAAATCGTTGACCCGGAAACCCGCCAGCCGCTCCCCGTCACCCACAAAGGGCTGGTGCTGGCCAGAGGGCCGCAGTTGATGAAGGGTTATTATCGCAACCCGGAAGCCACGGCCAAGGTGGTGGATGACCAAGGCTGGTTTGATACGGGGGATCTGGGCTGGGTCACACCCCAGGGAGATTTGGTGCTGACCGGGCGAGCCAAAGATACCATCGTCCTTAGCAGCGGTGAAAATATCGAACCGCAACCGATTGAGGATGCTTGTTTACAAAGTCCTTACATTAGCCAGATTATTTTAGTGGGGCAAGATATGCGCCAGTTGGGTTGTTTAATCGTCCCCAATGAAACGGCGTTAAAAGCCTGGGCAGAGGCGCAAGGTCACACCCTGGTGATGCCGCAGGAGGAGCCAGTGGCGGGGGCGTGGACGTTGGCCAGTCCAGAGGTATTAGAACTCTATCGCGTGGAGCTAAAAACCCATTCCCAGAATCGTCCCAGTGTACGGCCATTCGAGCAGATTGGCCCCTTTCGCTTGCTTGCCGAACCCTTTACGATCGAAAACGGCCTGATGACCCAAACCCTGAAAATTAAGCGTAATCAGGTGATGGAACGCTATCAGGAGTTGATTCAGGAAATGTTCGTTTAGGCATTAACCCACAGAGCGCAGCCGCCGACTTGGGTCCTCCCTAATCTCTATAGCCATCCTAATTAAGTTCAATTAAGTTCAGAATAGCGGTCGCCGGGGCGCCGCCCCGGTTCTGGGTTCTCCCGCATCTGGGCGTTTCAGCGAGATCATTTTTTGCTAGCTTTAATAAATAGAGGTGCCCATAAGGAAATCTCTATTTGATTTATTTTGATTTATTTAGAATGAGCGGTCGCAGGGGGCATCCCCCGTCTCTGGTTCTCCGTAATTGGGGCGTTCTCACCAGAGAGTTTCCGCTTGGTTCCTATGAATAGAGGTGTCCATCAACGAGTTTCCCCAGGCGCATGACCACCGTTTTAGCCATTGAAACCAGTTGCGATGAAACGGCGGTGGCAATCGTGCGGGAACGGCAAGTGCTGGCCGAGGCGGTCGCTTCCCAAATCCCTCAGCATCAAGCCTACGGGGGTGTCGTACCCGAAATTGCCTCCCGTCAGCATTTAGAAGCAATTAATTGCCTGCTCCAACGGGTGCAACAAGAAACCAACTTATCCTGGGCGCAGCTCGACGGCATTGCCGCCACCTGTGCGCCGGGGTTGGTAGGGGCGCTGAATATCGGCCTGGCCGCCGCCAAAACCCTGGCCGTCCTGTACCAACGCCCGTTGGTGGGGATTCATCATCTGGAAGGCCATATTTGCAGTGCTTATCTGGCCGCCCCTGACCTGCAACCCCCGTTTTTGTGCCTGTTGGTGTCGGGGGGGCATACCAGTCTCGTGGCGGTGCAGCACGGGCAGACCTATAACCCCCTGGGGCAGACCCATGATGATGCGGTGGGAGAAGCCTTTGACAAGGTGGCTCGCTTACTCGGGTTGGGGTATCCGGGCGGGCCCGCCATTGACCGCCTGGCACCCACCGGAAACCCCCATGCCTTTGCCCTACCCGAAGGTAAAATTTCTCTGCCGGGGGGGGGCATCCATCCCTACGACATGAGCTTTAGTGGTCTAAAAACGGCGGTGCGGCGGTTGGTGGAACAGTTGCCTACCCCTTTACCCAGCGCCGATTTGGCGGCCAGTTTTCAGTACACTGTCGTCCAAGCCTTGACCCGGCGTGCCATTCGCTGTGCGGTCGATCAGGGGTTAACCACCTTGGTCGTGGCCGGGGGAGTCGCCGCCAATCGCGAACTGCGGCAAACCCTGACAACAGCCGCCCAACGTCAAGGCATCCAGGTTATTATCCCGCCCCTGAAATACTGCACCGATAATGCGGCCATGATCGGCTGTGCGGGGGTATTACGCCTCAAACAAGGACAAGTATCGCCCCTGACTCTCACCAGTCGCTCGCGTATGGCTCTGACCGATATTAGTACATTATACGAAGACCATAGCCGTACCAATTCGGGTTAGAATACCTACTCACCGCCCCGTTTGGGCTTTGACTCTCCCCTGGGGTGAGGGCAAAACTGTCCTAACTTCTACCCATATAGCAATGGTGAACGGCGGTCGCCGGCGTGCAGCCCAAATCTTTGTTCGCTATAGTGCCATAACAACCCACAACTAATGCGTGGGGTCGCTGAGGTAGGTATAACGGTTAAGACTGTGTTCGTAGTGGGAAAGCAGGCGTTGGGCTTCATCTAGGGTAATGTGATGGGCTTGCAGAGCCGCTTCACTTTGACGGCGCAACTGTTCTAACAAATCTTCCGCATCGTACTGCACATAACCTAACACTTCCCGGAGCGTGTCCCCTCTGACCACATGCTCAATCTGATACCCGGAAGGCGATAGGCGAATGTGCACCGCATTCGTATCTCCAAACAGATTGTGCAAATTGCCCATGATTTCCTGATAAGCTCCTCCCAAAAATAGCCCTAAATAATAGGGTTGTCCCGGTTGATAAGGGTGCAATTCTAACCAGGATTTCACATCCCGCAGGTCAATAAACCGGTCAATCTTCCCATCACTATCGCAGGTTAAATCGGCCAAAGTGCCCCGGCGGGTCGGTTTTTCGTTAAGGCGATGAATCGGCATAATCGGAAACAGTTGGTCAATCGCCCAAGTATCCGGTGCCGATTGGAAAACCGAGAGATTGGCATAATAAATCGAGGCCATAATCTTGGGCAGGTCTTCCAAATCGTCAGGAACATAATCTTTCTGTTGAGTAATATCCAGGATTTTTTGACAACAGGCCCAGTACAACCGTTCCGCTTCCGCCCGTTCCGGCAGACTCAAATACCCTAAGTTAAATAAACTAATAGCTTCATCCTTAAATTGGGTAGCATCGTGGTAGGCTTCTTGATAGTTTTCCGGGCGGATGGTAGTGTAAGTTTCATACAAATTGCGCAGAACGATATGCGCCGACTCGGTGGGACAGGTAGGCACATCCTGTAACACTTCACTGGTGCCTAAAATATCGAAAACCAACACCGATTGATGCGCCGTTAAGGCTCGCCCACTCTCGCTAATTAAGGTGGGTACCGGTAGATTTTTCTGCATACAGGCATCTTTAATAGCCGCCACGACATCGTTGGCGTAATTCTGCATGGTGTAGTTAACCGAAGCATAGAAATTAGTTTTAGAACCGTCATAATCAACCCCTAAACCACCGCCCACATCCAGATACCCCATCGGTGCTCCCAAAGCCATCAATTCGGTGTAAATTTGTCCGGCTTCTTTGAGGGCATCTTTGAGTACCCCAATCGCAGAAATTTGGGAACCAATATGGAAATGCAGCAATTGCAAACAGTCCAGTAAATTTTCCCGGCGCAGGCGTTCAACCGTCTGCAAAATTTCCGGTATTGTCAGACCGAATTTGGCCCGCTCTCCGGCGGAATCACCCCAGCGTCCCACCCCTTTCGTACTGAGTTTGGCGCGCACCCCCAGCACCGGCCGAATCCCCAATTGTTGACTGGCGCGGATGACCAGTTCTAGTTCTTCCAGTTGCTCCAAAACGATAATGGTAAAATGCCCCAGCCGTCGGCTGAGCATGGCGGTTTCAACATATTCTCGGTCTTTATACCCATTGCAAATCAACAGGGGCGCCGCTTCTTTTTTGCCGGTGGTGGGTAAGGTGGATAAGGCAATGAGTAATTCCGGTTTGGAACCGGCTTCTAAGCCAAAATGATACGGTTGACCAAACTGAACCAAAGCCTCAACCAAATGCCGTTGTTGATTGCATTTAACCGGAAAAACCCCCCGATAAACGCCGTTGTAATTGTAACGGGCAATGGCTTTGGCAAAACAGGCATTGAGCCGCTCAATGCGATTCTGTAAAATATCGGGAAAACGAATCAGTAAAGGCAGCTGAATGTTGCGTTTCTGTAGGGATTGCACCAATTCAAATAAATCCAAGGAACCGCCCCGCTCTCCCATGGGTGAGACGGTGACATGACCGGCGGCATTGATGGAAAAATAGGGTTCCCCCCAGCCTTTAATCCGATACAATTCTTCGCTGTCTTCAATGTGCCAAGGCTCGTCGGCTCCGGGTTCTGAAGCGATGAACGCCGTTTCTGTCGTCATGGGTGACTCCGCCAAAAGTGCCGCTAACATCACAGATTTTACCGGTTCGCCGCTAAAATAGGTGCAACGAAAATCAACGGGCAAAATATTCATGGCTAAACATCAACGCTGGTGGTGGGGCTGGACCTGTGGGGCGATGCTCTGGAGTTGGACAGGAGCGGTACAAGCCTTGCCGCCGGCTGCCGCTCCGGAAGCGGTGAAAAGTTTTGTGCGGCAATTAGACGAAGCGATCAACCAGCGCAACCTGGATTATGTACTAAAATTGTACAGCAATAATTTTACGCACGGGGACGGCTACGACCGGGAGGCGTTGGCGAAGTCTTTTACTCGTCTGTGGCAGCGATTTCCCAACCTCACCTACCAGACCCAGTTGACGGACTGGCAACCCCAGGGGCAGGGGTTTGTGGTGGAACTCCAGACGGATATTCAGGGTACGGAAGTGCAAAAGAGCCGCCAATTTAACCTGACCAGCACGCTGAAAACCCGGCAAACGCTGGTGCAGGGACAAATTCAACGCCAGGATATTCTCAGCGAACAGACCCAGTTGACGTCGGGCAAAGAACCGCCCCAAGTCACGGTTCATGCGCCGGATGTGGTCACGCCGGGACAACGGTTTGATTTTGATGTGATTGTCCAGGAACCCCTGCGGGATGACCAGGTGTTGGGGACGGCCGTGACGGCACCGGTGCATCCGGGTCAGTGGCTCGAACCCCCCCGCCTTTCCCTGGAGGTGCTGTCCTCCGGCGGTCTGTTCAAAACGGGGCAAGCCCCCGATACGCCGGGCAGTCAATGGTTATCGGCGATTTTGGTACGCCAGGGGGGCATTACGGTGGTGACCCGGCGATTGCGGGTGGGTACCCCATGACCTGCCTCCTGGTTCAGCCCGGTGCGGCTGGGCTAGACCTGACCTTACCCCCGGAATTGGACTGGTCGCATCTCCAGGACTTGCTGCAACAGTACTTTCAACTCAGCGAGGCCTGGTGGTTACCCCAGGCGCCGGTACGGGTGGTGTGCGGGGCACGGATTTTGGATGGGGAGCATTGGCAATGGTTGAGTGGGTTATTACAAAAACAGAAACTAATCATTACAACCGTACAGACGGAAGCGCGGGCAACAGCGGTGGCGGCAGCGATGGCCGGGTATTCTGTAGAACAGGGAATCATGCCGCCCCCAACCGCATCAGCGACCTTGCCGGCCTTATATCTGGATCAGGCGGTGCGGGCGGGGGTGGAAATTCGCCACCCGGGCACGGTGGTGCTGGTAGGGGATGTGAATCCGGGCGGTTGCCTGGTCGCCGATGGCGATATTTTGGTGTGGGGGCGACTGCGGGGGGTCGCCCATGCGGGGGCTCAGGGGGATTCCCGGCGGTTGATCATGGCTTTGGAGATGGCGGCGACCCAATTACGGATTGGAGAATTGGTGGCTCGAACCCCGCCTAGCACTGCCTTTTACCCGGAGGTTGCCTGTGTCCAAGGTGATGCCATTGTTCTGTACCCGGCGCGAGATTTTGGCAGAACGACCCCTGGGGGGGTATTCTGAATAGCAATCAACCGCATCATTTACGGGTTCAGACATCTGTTATGGGTCGCATTATTGTGATTACATCGGGCAAAGGTGGGGTGGGGAAAACCACGACCACGGCCAATTTAGGCATGGCGTTGACCCGGATGGGGCGCACGGTGGCGCTGATGGATGCGGATTTCGGTCTGCGCAATTTGGATTTGCTGTTGGGGTTAGAAAATCGGGTGGTCTATACGGCGTTGGAGGTGTTGGCGGGGGATTGTCGTTTAGAGCAGGCGTTGGTACGGGACAAGCGGCAACCGGGATTGGCGTTACTCCCGGCGGCGCAAAACCGCAATAAGGATGCCATTACCCCGGAGCAGATGCAGCAATTGGCGGAATTGCTCACGGAGAAATTTGATTATGTCCTGATTGATTGTCCGGCGGGGATTGAGTCCGGGTTCAAAAATGCTATTGCGCCCGCCCAGGAAGCTCTGCTGGTGACGACCCCGGAAATTGCGGCGGTGCGGGATGCCGACCGGGTGGTGGGGCTGTTGGAGGCGCATGGGATTCGCAAAATTGCTTTGATCGTCAATCGCATTCGTCCGCAGATGGTACAGGCTAACAACATGATGTCGGTGGCGGATGTGCAGGAGATTTTGGCGATTCCCTTGGCCGGCTTGGTGCCCGACGACGAGCGGGTGATCATTTCCACCAACCGGGGGGAACCGTTGGTGCTGGAGTCCAATCTATCCCTACCGGGGATTGCCTTCAGTAATATCGCCCGCCGGTTGGAGGGGGAAAAGGTGCCCCTTTTAGACCTCGATGCCCCCTACAATACGCTTATAGGTCGTCTGCGCCGTTTCTTTAACCGCTGATATGTCTGTACTAACCGTCATTCAGGAATTTTTAGAGCGTTTATTTCCCCGTTCCGGCGGCAGTCGTCAGGAGGTGAAGCGGCGGTTACAACTGGTTCTGGCTCACGACCGAGCCGATTTAACGCCGGAAATGTTAGAAAAAATGCGCCAAGAAATTGTGGAAGTCATCTCCCGTTATGTGGAATTTGA
>CALHCP010000059.1 GCA_937936705.1 uncultured cyanobacterium
ACCGCCGGTGTTGGTGAGTTATATCAGTCAGGTGATGACCCTCCTGCCGGGGGATGTGATCTTGACGGGGACACCGGCGGGTATCGGCCCGATGCAGCCGGGGGATGAGGTGGAGGTGCGGATTACGGGCATCGGTTCCCTAAGCAATCGGGTGAAAGGTTAAACCCCGGCGACGGCGAGCACACGGCAATCCTGCAGGAGTTCAAAACAGCGGTCGCCGGGGCGCAGCCCCCGCTATGGTTCTCCGTAATTTAGGCATTCTGGCCAGAGAATTTCCCCTTGGCTCCCATAAATTAAATATAGCAATCCTAATTGAGTTTAGAATAGCGGTCGCAGGGGCGCAGCCCCCGACCTTGGGTTCTCCAGAATCTTTGTTCTCAAATCAGGTCAGATTGCTATAGAGGTGCCCTCAAGTTGGTCAATTATCCATAACGGCTTTGCAACGCCAGATACGCCTGTTCCCGGTCGTCAAAGTGAATTTTAGTGGTGCCGAGAATTTGGTAATCCTCATGGCCTTTGCCGGCAATCATCACCCCATCCCCCGGTTGCGCCATCTGAATCGCCTGCTGAATCGCCGCGGCTCGGTCCGGTAGGGTCAGGGGTGGCGCAGGCATCCCTGCCACAATATCGCGGATAATCTGCTGCGGGTCTTCGGTGCGGGGGTTGTCCGACGTCACCACCACCACATCGGCTAAATCGGCAGCAATTTTGCCCATTAAGGGGCGTTTGCTGCGGTCCCGGTCGCCCCCACAGCCAAAGACGCAGATTAATCTGCCCGCCACAAACGGACGCAACGCCCGCAAGCAATTCTCCAACCCATCCGGCGTATGGGCATAATCCACCACCACGGTGATCTCCTGTTCAGAACTGATTTGCACCCGCTCCATACGCCCCGGTACCCCCGGAAACTGGGGCAAAACCTCGGCTATCTGCGCTAACTCGACCCCCAAATGCAAGGCGGCTGCCACGGCGGCCAAGGTATTACTCAAGTTAAATTGCCCCATCAAGGGAATCTGGAAGGCTGCCGTCCCCACAGGTGTGAACACTTCGGCGGTAATCCCCTGGGCAGCGTACTGCACTTGCCTGACGCCAATATCCGCCGGTTGCCCCACGGCACTGTAGCGCCACAGGGGCGTATCCCGTTGGTTTAACGCTTGGATTAACCGCTGACCGTAGGGGTCGTCGGCATTGACAATTGCCCGCCCCCGGAGCAGGTTGGGCGCAAACAAGAGTGCCTTCGCCCGGAAATAATCTGCCATCGTCCCATGAAAATCCAGATGATCCTGGGTCAGGTTGGTAAAAATGCTGACATCATACTGGCAACCTGCAACCCGCCCCTGCGCCAGCGCATGGGAACTCACCTCCATCACCGCAAACTGGCACCCCGCCTGCACCGCCTGCGCCAAATCCCGCTGCAAGTCCACCGCTAAGGGGGTGGTGTGGCTGGCGGTTTGGCAATAACCCGGCCAGCGATTGTACAGCGTTCCCAATAAAGCCGTATTTCCCAGGATATTTTGCAGTAAAAATTCCAGCAGATGGGTGGTGGTGGTTTTGCCGTTGGTGCCCGTCACCCCCGCCATCTGCAGGGCATGCCGGGGATAGCCGTAAAAAGCCGCCGCCAACTCCCCACAGGCCGGCATTATTTCGCGCACCGGGAGTACCGGCGGGGGCAAATCCGGTCGGGGAGTGACTAAGGCCAAGACGGCTCCCTGCGCCAACGCCTGCGGCCAAAAATCTCCCCCATCCACCTGGGTTCCGGGTAAACCCACAAAGATCATCCCCGGTTGACATTGCCGGGAATCACAGGTAATCCCGGTGACCGGTTGCGCCCAGCGGGGGTCTTGCCAGTCCAAAGGCGGTAAATAGTCCCGAATCGCCGTTAACAGCTCGCCCAAGTTCATCGCCACACCACCCAGCCCAACAGGATTCTGATTTTTCCCAGAATAAACTAGGTTGTGCCCCGGGCGGTGCCCCTTAGTAGCTCTTCCCGCGATAAACTTTCGCAGCCTTAACCGGCGTTTCCGAGGCAACCGCCGGCGACTGCACCACTTGCCCCCGGTAGGTTTTCACCACCGATTCATCCGAGTTCACAGGCGGGGTGGCCGGGGACTGCACCACCTGTCCCCGAAACATCCTGGCCGACGGAACCGCCGGGGTCTCTGGGGTCTCCAGCGCTGCCACGGCTGGGGGAGTCATTTCCGGCGGTTCTTGGGTTTCATGCCAGAGGGTGAATTCGCCGAGGGATTTCACCAGAATAAAAAACGGCTGCGCTTCCGGGGCATCCAGGATTTTTTGACAGTATTTCTTGGCCGTAGCTTCCTGCACCGCCGCAAAAGACTTGCCCCGCACAAACCAACGCCCCAGCGCCTGCAGGTAATCGGCTTGGTCGTAACTGCTCCCCAACGGCTGCGTTTGCTCCACAGGCAATATCAGCATAAGCTTTCCCGGACAACAATAATATCCAGGGTCACACCCTCTACTCAAGAGAAAGGCAAGCCCTGTTGCCAAAGCCTTAACAAAAATTAATAAGTTTTAATACCAGACCGGGTTAGCGGGTCCGCCCCGTCACCTGCGCCACGAGCGCCATTACCGCACTGCGGGTCAGTTTGGCCTGCCCTTGGGCCAAGGCGCCCAAGGTGGCGTGGGCTAACGCCAGGGGAATCTGACAGAAACTCAGCGCCGGGCCATCCCCCAACGAGGCATTGTAGGCATCGGCCAAGGCCAGATTGCGGCGGGCATAGGCATCCATTTCCTCCTTGCCCCAGCCATCCGGGAAGAAGCTCACCCCCCGCCGTTGGTCTTCCCCGGCGTTCCGCAGAATGTTCACCGCCTGCAAGCCCCGGCCAAATCCAATCGCCAGGGAACGGTTGGTCTGGGTGCCGTCATACCACGCCCACAGATCGGACAGCAGTAACCCCACCGCCCCCGCCACCCCAAAGGTGTAGCGATCCAAATCGGCCTCGGTTTGAATCCGCCAATTACAGGAAGCCCAGTAGGCCATCCGGTCCGCCATCGCCGCCGTCGCATCCCACACCCGCGGGGCAATGGTGGGGGGAGCCAACAACGCCCATTCCCCAATCCGCACCGTCACCTCCGGCAGGGGCGTCTGATGCACTGCCAACGCCAGGGATAAATCATTCACCGCAAACGTATCCGTGGCCGCCTCCAGGGTCAAACTCACCGAGCGCAGCAATTTGACCTTGGTGGAGTTATCCAAATCCGGGTGGTCTTCAATCTCATCAATTGCCCGCATACAGAGGTAGGCGGACGTTACCGCTTCCTGCAGACCTGAAGGCAGGCCGCTGATCGGGATAAAAAATGTACGGCTCGTTTCCTTGAGCAACTCCAAAGCACCCCGGCGCAAATCCATCCGCTCAACTCCTTTCCACCACTACACACACCATACCATTAGCGCAAAGTATAGCGGAAAAACCTCGGTTCTCCTACTATCTCTCCCCATTCGACTCCCAAGCCGCCGTTTCCGGTACGGTTTGCCCCACCACAGGCATCGGTAGCGGTTGCGCCACTTGCTGATTATACCGTCCCAGCGCCATCAGCGGGAAATGTTGGTAATACAGGTTATAGCGCAGATAAAAATGCCGGGGGAAGCCGGTGCCGGTAAACCAAGTTTCCGACCAAGAACCATCGGATTTTTGTTGTGCCAACAGGTAATCAATCCCCCGAGCCACCGCCGGTGCGGCAGCGTCCCCGGCGGCCAGCAGCCCCAGCAGTGCCCAAGCGGTCTGCGACACGGTACTGGGGCCCTGCCCTTGTAAGGACGGGTCGTGGTAACTGCGGCAGGTTTCCCCCCAGCCCCCATCGGGGTTTTGGTGCGCCAGTAACCAGGTGACTCCCCGTTGTTTGGCAATGGCCGCCTGGGGTTCATCCCGCAACGCCGCCAATACCCCGCTGGTGCCGTAAAGGTAATTTACCCCCCAGCGGCCAAACCAACTGCCCGTTACCTCCTGTTCCCGGAGCAAATAAGCAATCGCCCGCTGTTTGACCGCCACCGGCAAAGTTACCCCAGGATAACCAGACATCTCCAGCACCCGTGCCGTCACATCCGCCGTCCCCGGGTCAATCATCGCCTGCAAATCCCCGTAGGGCACCAGGTTCAACCACTCTTGGTCATTATCTTTATCAAACGCTCCCCAGGAACCGTTCTGACATTGCATGGACACAATCCAATCCACCGCCCGCCGGATCGCCTGCCGTTTCTCCCCTGCGTTCGGCAAGCGAATTTGCGCCAACGCCATCACCACCACCGCCGTATCATCCACATCCGGGTAATAGCGATTGTCAAACTCAAACGCCCAGCCCCCCGGCCGCGCCTGGGGATTTTTCACCGCCCAATCCCCGTAGGTATGGAGAATTTGTTTTTGCAGCAACCATTCCCCCGCCTTCACCAAGGCCGGATGGTCGGGAGCCAAGCCGCTATCCACCAACGCCCGCACCGCCAGAGCCGTATCCCACACCGGCGACACACAGGGCTGCATCCAGTATTCGGTTTCACTGGCGACACAAAATTTTTCTACCGCCCGCAGTCCCCGCACCACCGCCGGTTCATCCAAAGAATAGTCTAAACAACGTAATGCCAACAGCGAATTCACCATCGCCGGTTGAATGCCCCCCCAATCGCCGGTTTCCTCCTGCCGTTGCAAAAGCCATTGTTCGGCGGCGCGCAAACCCTCATGCCGTAAGGGGGTCAGATGCCACATTTCTGCCCACTTAAACCCTTGGTCTAACCAAACGAAAATATCGGTCCAATCCCCTTTTTGCGGTAATTCATAACGCCGTTCTGCCGGTGGTTCCACATACAATTCATCCAGGTTAAATCCCTGGGGATAGACCGGCTTTTTGTCAAAGACAATGATCAACGGCACCGTGCTACTTCTCGCCCAACTGGACATTTCGTAAATACTGAATAATCCCCCGCCCGGTAATAACATCAACCAGGGGGGCAAAGAGGGTAAACCCTGCCATTCATAACAGCCGATTAAGGCTAGATTCAACTTCGTAAAAATGCGGGAGCGGGTCACGCCCCCCCGGCTGAGAATTAAAGTTTTGGCCTTTTGTAAGGCCGGTTCATCCGGGGAACATCCCAGTAATCGCAAAGCCATGTAGGCTTCAATGGTGCAGTTCAAATCTCCGCCATCCCCGTAATACAATTCCCAGCCGCCGTGTGGCCGTTGTTGATTCAAGATATAGGTTTTAATTTTCTCTAAAGGCAGCCGTTCGGTAATGCCCCAAATGGCGTAGAGCAGGACTAATTCCGCCGTCATCGTGACGTTGGACTCCAGGGTTGCCCACCAGTACCCATCAGGATGTTGTAGAGACAATAAATAGGCTTGACTGCGGTGAATTGCTTGTTTGAGATGGTCTAAATTAACGGTAGTCATCGGGATGTAGGTGCGACAAGCCATTTTTAGTTATATCAGGAGAAGGCACCCTCGTTACGGTACCGGGCAGGACTTCCCCGCGCCAACTTAATTTCTGCCTGACTGCAATAGAGTCAGGGAAAAGAGTCATGTCCCTTGGCAGGGTATCTCTATGGAGCGGTCGCCGGACGGAGTTGCCTAAAGGTTTCCCAGAGGAATTGCCGGTGTTCTGCAATGTTGAAATTGAGTTCGGCAAACCGGCGGCTTTTTTGGCCTAATGCTTGACGTAATTCCTGACTTTTGAGGAGTAATTTCAGGGTGGCAATCAACTTTTGCGGATCGCCAGGGTTCACCACCAGACCGAAATCATTTTTCTGGACGTATTGAGCGGCAGGCGTCCCCGCACCGGCTAACAAACATAGGGGCAAACCCACACTCGCCAATTCCGTGATCCGCGATGGGATGGAATAGCGGGCATAAAAGGATTCCGGGACATCGGCACGGTTAAAAGGAATCAAAGCCAGATCGTAGGTGCTCAATTGCGACAGGAGTTCGGGTTCGGGAATAAAACCCCGGTATTGAATTGCCACCGGCAAGGGGTACCCGCGTTCTTCTAAACATTGAAATGAGCGGGGATGGGCATACCAATGAATCGGTTGTAATTCGGGAAATTCCCGCCCTAAAGCCAGCCAGGCTTGGGCTAAATCATCCAGGATTTCTGTGTAACCACAATTGCCGATGATCACGGCTCGGAAGTTACGATCACAGGGGGGATGGTATTGTTTATAAGTCGTTGGCAGATCACAGTGAAACACGCTGACGATTGGCACGGGACGCTGCAAAATCCGACTGATATCCTGTTGCATCGGTTCTGTCAATGCCCAAACCTGCTTGAAGTAGGGATTCAGTTTCTCCAGTAATGGCTCGATTCTCGGGTCGTCAGGATGCCAATCTAAAAAGTGTTGCACGACCGGCAGATTAAAATGATACTGGCGCAGAATTGCATATAAAATCTCAAAATCATCTAAGCATAAACCGGTGGCATAAATGAGCTCGGGATGCCATTTTTTGCGGGTCAGATGGGCGCGGGTTTCCCGCACATCCAACCCCCGGTTTGGGGGTTGAATTTTGAATAACTTGCGTCGCCAGCGGCGTAATTCTGACCGCCAATTGGTCGCATATTGACGCACCCAAAGGTGTTGGGGCAAAGCGGGTTCCCCTTGGGGGCCCACAAAGACGTTCCAGAGATGTTCGGCGGGATAGCCGGCAAATTGCTGGAGTAAGCGGGCACCGGTGCCATGCGCTAAAGATAGACAACCGGTGGTCAGAATTAAGATATTAGGATAGTGACCCATGATTCCGCCAAATCGCATCGGCCACTTGGGTGACTTGCTTGATTTCGGCCACATCATGCACCCGCAGAATATCTACCCCCTGGGCGATGGCGGCACAACAGGCGGCAGCCGTCCCCCAAACTCGTTTGCGTGGGTCAGGCTGGTTGAGAATTTGACCGATAAAACTCTTGCGAGAAACGCCAATTAAAAGGGGGTAATTTAAGGTTTTGAACTGATGGAGTTCCCGGAGTAGGGTTAAATTTTGCTCGGTATTTTTGGCAAACCCAACGCCGGGGTCCAGAATGATGTTTTCGATGCCAAACTGCTGCGCTTTGCTGATTTGTTGCGTGAAAAAGGCGCGAATGTCTCCAATTAAATCCCGGTACTGGGTGAGACTTTGCATGGTTTGGGGCGTGCCGCGCCGGTGCATCAGGACAAAGGTAGCCCCGGCACGCGCCACAAGGGGGAATAATTCCGGGTCGTCGGTGCCCCCGGATACGTCATTGACCCAGGTGGCTCCGGCGGCGATGGCTTGGGCGGCGACGACCGCGCGGGTGGTATCAACGGAAATGGGGACGGTGACCAGGGCGGCCAAGGCTCGGATGACCGGGATGACCCGCCGTAATTCTTCTGCCACCGGGATGAGGGTGGCGCCCGGCCGGGTGGATTGACCGCCGATGTCTAAAATATCTGCCCCGTCGGCCACTAATTTTTGCCCCTGTTGGACGGCTAAATCTAAGTCAAAGTACTGCCCGCCATCACTGAAACTATCGGGGGTAACATTGACTATGCCCATCAGATAGGTGCGTTTGCCCCAAGCTAACACCCCAAAACCTCCCTGGAACGCTGTACCACTTGGTCGGGGTCAAAGGGTTTGGTCATGTAGAGGTCGGCACCGACGGCCTGCCCCTGGGCTTTGTCAAATTCCTGCCCCTTGGCCGTGAGCAGGATGATATAAACCCCCTCTAAAGCCAGTTCTTTTTTGACCCGTTGACAGACCTCAAAGCCGTTCATTTTCGGCATCATCACATCCAAAAAAACCAGGTTTGGGTGTTGGGTTTGGATCAGTTTTAAGGCATCCAGACCGTTGCTGGCAGTGAGTAATTCAATACCCGCTTCGTCGGCTAAATCTTCCAGGGTTTGCTCTAACAATAAGCGAAGGTGGGGTTCGTCATCCACGATGAGAATTTTGGGGGACATTAGGCCGGTCGTTTCAGGGCTTGGACGAGCAGTTTGGTCAGGGCGGTCAGTTGGGCGGCCTCAAAGTTGGCAATCAAGAGTTTGGCGGCTTCGCGGGGTTCGACGGGGATGGTAATTTGTTTGGGAGCCGCCGCAGTTGAGGCTGCCGCCCTTACCGTGGCCGCATCCACCCCGGCGAGATTGCACAGGGTAGGGCTGGGGGCGACCTGTTGGGCTTTGCCCTGTTGCACCAGTTCGCTGGCCTGTTTGAGTTCGCTCAACAGCAGGTTCGCCATTTTGGTCAGAGGAACTCGCGGGTTGGTAACGGCTTTTTGAGCGGTTTGGGTGAGGGTTTGCCAGGTGGCGACCCCCGGCGCCAGGGTGCCCAACCGGCCACAGAGGGCGGCAACCTGCTGGGTGCGTTCGGGGGTGGCTCCTTGTTTGATCAATTCCAGCATCTGCCGCAAGGTCTGGAGCACCTGGGCAGAGAAGTTGGCGGGGACGGCGGGTTTGGACTCGACGGCGACGGTTTCCCCGGTGAGACGCTGTTGCAAGAGGGCAAAGACGGGTTCGGCTTGCTGAAAGGCGGTTTGGCCAATATCCTCGGTGAGGTTGCCCTGCTCTAGGTGAGTGATCAGCTCCTCCAGAACTTCAAAGCCCTGCAGAAATAAATCCTCGGATTCCTGGTCAACGGGGGTATTGGGTTGTTCTTTGACCACTTTCAGACAGTCTTCCAAGCGGTGGGCGGTGCGGCGAATGCTGTCGTAGCCCAGCATGGCGGCTCCCCCCTTGATGGAATGGGCAGCACGGAACATTTCGTTCACCATCTCGCTGTCTTGGGCGTTGGCTTGGAGGTTCATTAACCCCTGTTCCAAGGTCTGGAGATGTTCTTTGGCTTCTTCGATGAAGTAAACCAAAATTTTTTGTTGTTGTTCCGGCAACATGACCATTCTCCGTTGGGTACTGATGGATGGGAACGTGAACAGACACCAGGGTTATGGCATCAGTTTATCGTTATTTTTAGTCAAACGGGAACTGAACCGAGCCAAATTACGTAAAATTGCCCAGGTTAGCCGTTGGCACAGGGGGGAGTTTCCGTCGCTGCCACCTCGCTTTGGCGCAGATAGGTGAGCAAACTTTCTAAACTGCGGCGGTAAATATACGGCCAGCCCCCCTGGGTTTCGATGTCCAGCAACAGGTTGTACAAATCCCGGCGCGTCTGGGGCAAAGCAGCGGTAAACGGCCCGGTTTCAATCTCCCGGTGCAGGGCTTCCAGCAAACGTAATACGGCCAGGAGGGCGATGACATCGCCGCGGCGGCTCTCGACGGCCTCCCGCACGGCTTGGGCAATCGCCAGGAGTTGGGGGTCATTCACGACCACACCCGCAAAACGGTGGGAATGTCGGCTACGGCGGGGAACTGGCGGATTTCTGCCAAGGCCAACCAGAAATTCCCCTCCCGCACCTGATGGGTGACGACGACGATTTCGGCCAATTGTTCATGAATGCCGATCTGGACGATGGATGCCAAACTCACCCCGTGCCGGCCAAAACAGGTACCCAGTTGACCGATCACCCCCGGTTGATCCTGGGTCAGCACCCGGGTGTAAAAACAGGTTTGCACCTCATCCATCGGCAATTGCGGGATGGGGCGGGTGGCCGGGGCACCCAGTAGGGGATGGTAACCGGAATCGGCGCGCAGGGTGGCCGCCACATTCACCACGTCGCCCACAACGGCGCTGGCGGTGGGGCCGGCACCGGCACCGGGGCCTTGCAGCATGACTTCCCCCAGGGGTTCGCCGCCCAGCACGATCGCATTTTGCACCCCCTGCACGCTGGCCAGGGGATGGTCTTGGCTGATGAGCGTCGGATGCACGCGAATGTCCAGATATTCCCCTTGGCGTTGAGCCAGCGCCAGCAGTTTCACCCGAAACCCCAGCCGCTCGGCGTAGCTCAAATCCACAGGCTGAATACCGCCAATACCTTCGCAATAAACCGCTTCCCGACTCACCTGCACCCCAAACGCCAGGGTGGCCAAAATGGCAATTTTATCGGCGGCATCGGCTCCGTCCACATCGGCGCTGGGGTCGGCTTCAGCATAACCGAGGGACTGGGCGGTGGCCAAAGCCGTGGCAAAGTCCCCCCGTCCCTGCGCCATCTGGGTCAGGATAAAATTGGTCGTGCCGTTGACAATGCCCAGTACCCGGTTCAAGCGGTTGGCTCCCAAAGCCTGTTTCAGGGGATGGATGATGGGAATGCCGCCCCCCACCGCCCCCTCCATGAGTACATAAACCCCCTGCGCCTGCGCCGCTTGAAAAATCTCCGCCCCGTAGCGCGCCACCACCGCTTTGTTGGCCGTGACCACGTGTTTACCCTGGGCAATCGCCCGCAAAATTAAGGTGCGAGCCGGTTCCACCCCCCCCAACACCTCCACGACCAGGTGAATGTCCGGGTCATGCACCAAAGCTTCCAGGTCGGTGGTCAATACCCCCGGCGGCAGATGCAACGAGCGGGGTTTGTGCAACGAGCGCACGCCCACCCGGTGCAGGGAAATTTCGGTCAACAGGGGATGCCGTCCCTTCGGGTCGAGCAAAATCTGCGCCACGCCCGCGCCCACCGTGCCCAGCCCCAGCAATCCCAGCCGCATCGTTCGGTTGTTCTGGTTCACCATCGCCCTTACCTCCCTCTCCAGGATAAAGGCAAGATTTACCCTTTGGCTGAAGCAGCCGCAAAAGAATTCGAGAAAGAGTTTTTGGCCAACCAAGCCACCGCCGCCTCGTATTGGGGGTCGTGGCCGGTCCCGTCCGCCGGGGTCGGGACAACCTGATCCGGAACAATCCCCCGCCGATGAATGTTATGGTGCGCCGGGGTTTCGTAGCGCGCCACCGACACCGCCAACCCATCGCCACTGCTGAGCTTAAAGACGGATTGAATTAACCCCTTGCCGAAACTGGTTTCCCCCACCAACACCGCCCGGTGGTTATCCTGCAAGGCACCGGCGAGAATTTCACTGGCGCTGGCGGTGCCGTGATTGATCAAAACCACCAAAGCCTTATCCGTCAAGGCCTTGCCCCCGGCGGTAAAATCCGTCTCCACCCCATCCCGATTCACCGTATAAACCACCGTGCCCTGCGCCAGCCATTCCTGGGCAATTTCCAACCCCGCCTGGAATAACCCGCCCGGATTGTTCCGTAAATCCAACACATAACCCTGCACCCCCTGGGCTTCCAGGGCTTGAATCGCTTTGGCCATCTCCGCCGCCGACCCGGCACTAAACTGGCTGAGTTGGAGATAGCCGATCCCCCCCGGCCGCAGTTCCCAGGTCAGGGAAGGCAGCGTCACCCGCTGGCGTTCAATCGTCACCGGCCAGCGCCGTTCCCCCCGCTCCAGAGTAATCACCACCTGCGTCCCCGGCTGCCCCCGCAGCAGCCCGGCCGCCGTATCCATATCCATTCCCACGGTGGAAGCGCCGTCAATTTCTAGGATGCGATCCTGGCTCTGAATCCCCGCCTGCGCTGCCGGTGAACCGACAATCGGTGCCACCACCAAGGGCACCCGCCGCTCCGTATCCAGGACAATTTGCAACCCAACGCCCGTCAATTCCCCGGCGGTGGTGGTTTGCAAATTGCGATACTGACTGCGGGGCAACACCCGCGTAAACGGGTCATCCAGGGGAGCCAGCATCTCCTGGATCACCGCCTGGGCATCGGCCAACGTCTCCAGGGGCTTTTGTAACGCCGCCTGCCGCACCGCCTGCCAGTTATGGCCGTTAAACGTCGGATCCACATACGCCCGGTTGACAATGTGCCACACCTCCACCACCAAGCGCTGCGGCTCCGTCAGCGCCAGCGCCGGTTGCGCCCCTACCAGGAGGAACAGGAGTACCAACGCCAGAAACCAACCCCACCGCCGCCGCATCGCCCGTCCTTAAAACGACAACCCCAGCTTGACCCCGAAAGCGATATGCACCACCGCCACCGCCAAGGTCGCACTCCCCACGTAGGCATGCAGGGTACGGGTGACCGGCTGACCTTTCATAACCAGAGATAACAGGGCATTAAGGGTTAAACCCGCCAGCACCACCGTGCCCGTAATGAAATGGGGACTGTGGAGAATCTCCTGCCCCTGCATCACCAGTGACAGCAACCCACCGCTGTAGCCCAACGCCAGAAACAGATACAGCCAAGGCACCAACTTCCGATGGTCACCCCATGCCTGCTGTGCCACCTGCGGATCCGTTGCCAACCGTCCCCGCCAGCCGGTGACCGCCGCAAAACTGCCCATAAATACCAACACGATTCCCATCATCAGCGGATGTCCCCAATGCACAATCGGCTCCGGGAACGGCAACCCCGCAAAAAAATCTGCCGCCGGTTGCAGCCACGCCCGCACTTGCGCTTCCATACATTCTCCTCCTCGCTAGCTCTACCATAGCGTAGGAGTCTAGGCATCGGCGGGCGCTTCCACCGCAGGCACTTGCACCACCAGAGCCGTGATATTATCCCGACCACCCCGTTTGCAGGCGGTATCAATCAGGGTCTGCGCCGCCCATGCCGGCGAACGCATCAGCCGCAACGTCGCCGCAATCTGCCAATCCAGCACCTCCTCGGTCAACCCATCGCTGCACAGCAGATAACAATCCCCCGGCTCCAAGGTCAACGGCTGGACCGATACCGGTCCCAAATCCTCCCGCCCCAAGCACTGGGTCAGGAGATGCCGCCAAGGATGGGAACGAGACTGCATCGGCGACAAAGTCCCGGCTTCAATCGCCTGCGCCACCCAGGTATGATCCTGCGTCAACTGCTCCAATTGATTGCGACGCATCCGGTACAACCGGGAATCCCCCACATGGCAAAACCAGGCTTGGTTCCCCTCCCCCCGACACAACAGCACCACCGTTGTACCCATGTCTTTGAGCACCGGGTTTTGCGCCTGCTCTGCCAATAAATGCTCGTTAGCTCGCTCAATCGCCTGCTGCATCATCGCCGGCATCTCCTGGGTCTGCCCCCAATAGGTATCCAGGTACAAAGCGATCACCCCCACCGCCAACTGACTGGCTCGTTCCCCTCCAGAGTACCCCCCCATCCCATCCGCCACGATAAAAAACCGCCCCTGGGCATCCGCATGACAAGCATCCTCGTTGTGCTGCCGCACCACACCGGGATGGGATAAAGCACTGAATTGCAACTGCATAGATTGACGGCCGAGAGTAATAGGTTTCATCGGCAACATGATGTCAATGGAACATTATGGCTCAAGGGCACCTCTATTTATGGGAACCAAGCGGCAATTCTCTGGCCAGAACGCCCAAATTGCAGAGAACCAAAGCGGGGGGTGCCCCCGGCGACCGCTCCTTCTGAATCAATAGAAATTTATCAATAGAAATTTCCTCAAGTATGAATCATTTAATTGTGACAAGAAATCGCCCCTACACCTTCCGTAAAATTACGGATTTTGCGGGTCAACCAATCCGATACCGGGCGATACTCAGGAAACCAATGGGGTTATCACTGTAACCATGCGTACGAGGGCGCCCAATTGGGGTCGCAGGGGGATGTTCACTCCCCTCTCCCGTTCTGGGAAAGGGGTAGGGGTGAGGGCAAAATGGTTCTATAGCAGTCTGACCCAATTTGAGAACAAAGATTTTGGAGAACCCAAACGGGGCGGTGCCCTGCGACCCTAATAGGGTGTCCTAATAGGAATTGGGAGCGGTATATTACCCTAAAATGAGTTCAGTTCCTGTGGTATCGGTGCAACATGGTCTGGCGGGTGACGCAACACTATCGCCTCTGGTGGGGCATTTCGGCGGCGGTCATTGGGGTCGGTTGGATAGCTATGGGCATTTTGTGGGTGCAGACGGGTTTGCCTTTGCGCCCCAGTATTGATTTTGTGGGGGGGACGCGGTTGCAGTTGGAGCGGGATTGTAGCCAGGGTTGCCCTCAGGAGTTGACGCTCCCCCCCCTGCGGGCAGCTTTGGAGGAACTCGGACTGGCCAACGGTAGTTTGCAAATTGTCGGCGGGCAGGGAGTGTCGTTGCGGACGCGCTTCTTGCCACCGGCAGAGCGGGAACAGGTGCAAACCAAATTGGCGCAGGTGATCGGTGCGATTGATGCCAATAAAATTCAAATTGACAGTATTGGCCCGACGTTTGGTCGCCAAATTTTGCTCAGTGGGATACTGGCCTTGGCGGTGGCCTTTCTCGGCATTGGCCTGTATTTGGCTTTCCGGTTTCAGGTGGATTATTCGGTGTTGGCGTTTGTGGCGCTGGCTCACGATGTGCTGGTCACGCTGGGGGTGTTTGCCCTGTTGGGATTGGTGGCCGGGGTGGAGGTGGACAGTTTGTTTGTGGTGGCCTTACTGACGATTGTGGGCTTTTCGGTGAATGATACGGTGGTGATCTACGACCGGGTGCGGGAATTGCTGAAGCTGCACGAGGATTGGCCGATTAATCAGGTGGTGGATACGGCGGTGGCGCAAACCTTGACCCGCTCGATTAATACAACCTTGACCACGGTATTAAGCCTGGTGGCGATTGTGTTATTTGGGGGGGATACCCTGCGCTGGTTTGCCCTGGCGTTGATTGTGGGCTTTTTAACAGGGGCGTATTCAAGTATTTTTATTGCCAGTACTACCTTGGCTTGGTGGCGGACTCGTCGTGCAACAAACCCGGCTTAATCAGATTGCCAGCCAGTTGGGGCAAACGGCTCAGGGCTGGATACAACGCCCGTTCAATACCTGGCTGCTGTACTTGGTTGCCTTTTTCCTGGGCACATTTCTGGCAAGTACCCTGACGACGGCGTTGGGTGCGTTGGCTCAGTTTGACGTGGTGGCGATGGCGGTTTTGCTCTTGGCGACCGAAGTTTTGAACCGGTGGGTTTATAGCCAGCGGCAGGTGGGTTTGCCCTTATCCCTGTTGAATATGCTCAAGATTGGCTTTGTCGGCGGGATGTACCTGGATGCCCTCAAGCTGGGCAGCTAATGCCTGCATCCCGTGGAGGTTGAGACGATAACTAAGGGGGTGGGCAATCAAACGGGCAGTGCTGTGAAACAGAATATCCCGCTCTACCAAGCCGTTGTCCCGCAGGGTGCGCCCTGTGGCAACTAAATCCACAATCGCTTCCGCCATGCCGGTAATGGGACCCAATTCCACCGAACCCGCCAAGGGCACTAACTCCACCGGCAGGTCTAAGGCCGTAAAAAATTCGCGGGCGCAATGGCTGAATTTGGTAGCCACCCGCGCATAGGCGGGGAGATCCAAGGCACAGGTGTAAGGGCTATCTTGACGCACCGCCACCGACATCCGACAATGCCCAAACCCCAAATCCGCTAACTGCGCTACCTCGGCTTGGGATTCCCGCAGGACATCATAGCCGACCACCCCTAAATGCGCCTGCCCCCGTGCCACATAGACCGGCACATCCTGATTGCGTACCAGCAGGGCTTGGGTGCCGGTGTGGGGGTCATTCATCTGCAACAAACGATTATCCGCCGCCAGGAGCGGGCGAAAATCCAACCCCACCCGGTACAGCCGGTCAATGCTATCCGCCAGCAGGGAACCCTTCGCCAGGGCAATGACCAGCATCTAACCCAACATCTGACGGGAGATGCGTTTTTCTAAATCCGCTTGGGTCTGCCCCAACATCTGCTCCCGGCTATCCTGACTCTGGGGAGAAACGGGCGGCACCAGATTCCGAAACTGCAAGGCCATGTGTACCTGGAGATGGGCAACGTAATCCCGCAGGTCTTCCCGTAATTCTGCCCGCTCCGCGCGGCTAGGAGTGAAGGTCATGGTTATTTGAATCACTCAGTTGGATACAAACCGTTAACCCTTAGCAAGGTAGCATGAAGATTCTAGGAAACGAGAACTCGCTTCATTAAGTTTAACAAGTTCTGTAATCTTCTGAAACAAGGCGAAATCACAATAGGGCACTTCTATTTAATCTATGGCAACCGGCGGAAAGTGATCTCCCTAGAATACCGAATGGATCGAGAACCAGGGACGGGGGCTGCGCCCCGGCGACCGGCGTTCTAAACTCATGTAGGATGGCTCTATTTATTGGAGCCAGCAGCAAATCATCTCGCCGGCATAGGGAGTTTATGGAGGACCCAAGTCGGGGGCTGCGCCCCGGCGACCGCTTCTCCCTAATTTAATTTCTAATTTTCTAATATTCTAATAATTTAATTTAATTTATAGAGATGCCCGTATGACTATTTAGGTTCGCCAACCTGAAAAAATGTAGGTATAATCCCAAAAGCGGTGTGATTTTTCCATCAAAACCCATGGCAGATATTGTGGATATTGCAGTCAATACAGAGGGGTTCCGAACCTTGGTGACGGCGGTGCGGGCGGCCGATTTGGTCGCTGCCCTCAAAAGCCCCGGCCCCTTTACCGTGTTTGCCCCCAATGATGATGCCTTCGCCGCTCTGCCGCCAGGGACGATTACAACTTTATTACAAAATATTCCGCAACTGACCCGCATTCTCAAGTACCATGTGGTGGCAGGCCGTTACACGAAAGCGGATTTACGGACGGGGATGCGACTGCCGTCTCTCGAAGGTTCTCTGATCCCGATCTACTTGGCAGGGGATGAATTTGAGGTGAAAAATGCGACGGTGTTGGCGGCCGATATTAACGCCGATAATGGGGTGATTCATGTCCTTAACCGGGTGATCCTCATGGGCGGCGATGGGGAGGCACCGGGGGATGCGCGCCAGGGCTGGTATTCCCAGCCGGTGACGGGTTTATGAGGGTTTTGTTAACCAACGTGCAGGAATTTAACATTTAATTGCGGAAATGCGGCGGAGGGGGCAAAACCCTGGGAAGTCGGTGATAAGTTCACTCAATATCCATTTGCTGAGATTGAGGGTGAACACATTATGTATCGTCCGAGTCAACGGGATTGGCCTGCGGCCTTGGTGACGGCGGGTTTGGGAGCTGGGGTGGCAACCTCTTGGGCGGTGGTGCAGGGGCAAAATCCCTTGGTGGCCTTGGGGATCACGCTCTTTGCCGCGGTGATGGCGGTGGTGCTGGATGAACTGCGGCAGGGCTGAAACAAGGCGATTTTGAGAAAAACACTATAATAGGTTTTGCCGCACCTGTCCGGGGAACGGCGC
>CALHCP010000060.1 GCA_937936705.1 uncultured cyanobacterium
CCGCGCCCTCTGGGGCGGAATTAGCCCTTTTGCGCGGCATCATCCGCCAAATTCGCTGGGCGATCCAACGGTAAGTTTAATCCAAACTTAACTATCCGAGCGCCGGAAAGTCGCTATGGTAATAATTGGGTTTGATCCTTACCTGGTTGGCGAGGTTTTTTTTATGTCCTATCCCGATTTTAGTCATCTGACCCCTGAGTCCACGCTCGATGTTTTGCCATCCTACGATTATAAAGTACCCGCCACCACGTTAACTCGGGATGTGATGGAATACATGAAAAATAATGCCGATGTACCGGGCATGATGATTATGGATGGAGACGAGGTCATCGGCTCCATCGGTCGCCAACGGTTTGAATCCCACATGCAACAGGTTTATAGTTCGGAAATCTATCCCAAACGTCCGATTCAGATTCTGGTTGAGGTACTCAAAGCGGAAAAATTGCAAATGCCCGCTGCCACCCGGATTGTGGATGCGGCTCTAGCTGCCTTAGAACGCCCCCGTTCCTTGGTGTTTGAACCGGTGGTGGTGGAATTTCCCGACGGGCAACTGCGGTTGGTGGATTGTTTGATCGTCCTGCTGGCGCAGGTGACGATTCTCAAAAAATTCCTGGCGGTGTAGATTTACCACAAACGGCACTGCGCCTGATGTTGGAGCAAATGGTCGCATAAGACCAAAGCCACCATCGCTTCCACCATCGGTACGGCGCGGGGTAATACGCAGGGGTCATGGCGACCGCGGGGGGTAAGGGTGACCGCCTCGCCGGCCTGGTTCACGGTGGCTTGCGGCTGGAGAATGGTGGCGGTGGGTTTGAAGGCCACCCGCAGGACAATCGGTTCCCCGTTGCTGATGCCGCCTTGAATGCCGCCGGAGCGGTTGGTGCGGGTGCGGATCTGCCCTTGCTCATCCCGGTAAAATTCGTCGTTGTGTTCCCGACCGGTCAGGGTGGTGCCGGCAAACCCGGAGCCGATTTCAAACCCCTTGCTGGCGGGCAGAGACATGACCGCTTTGGCCAGGTCGGCTTCCAGTTTGTCAAACACCGGCGCTCCCAACCCCACCGGCACCGAGCGGGCGACACAGCCCACCACCCCGCCGACGGAATTTCCCTCTTGGCGGTAGGTCTCAATCAGGTCAATGGCTTTGGCGGCCATCTCCGGGTCGGGACAGCGGAGGATATTGCTTTCAATTGCGGCGGCGGTCACCTGCTCCGGGTTCACCTGCGCCTGCAAATCCTTGACCCGTTCCACGTAGGCGAGAATCTCCGTCCCGGCCACCTGGTGCAGGATTTTTTTGGCAATCGCGCCCGCCGCCACCCGCCCGATGGTTTCTCGCGCCGAAGCCCGTCCGCCCCCCTGCCAGTTGCGAATCCCGTATTTGGCCTGATAGGTGGCATCGGCGTGGGATGGCCGAAACGTGGTGGCCATGGCTTGGTAATCCTGGCTGCGGGCATCCTGATTTTTCACCAGGATGAGAATCGGCGTGCCCAGCGTTTGCCCCTCAAATACGCCGGAGAGAATTTCACATTGATCCTGCTCCTGGCGCGGCGTGGTGATTTTACTTTGCCCGGGCCGCCGCCGGTCCAACTCGGTTTGAATATCCCTCACGTCCAGGGCTAACCGGGGTGGACAACCATCCACCACCACCCCCACCGCCCCGCCGTGGGATTCTCCGAAGGTGGTAATGCGAAACAAATGCCCAAACGTATTGCCCATAGTTTTCTATGATGCCAGAAATCAACCCTCCGGGGCGGCGGCTTCCGGGAGCGCCGCTAAAAGGGCGGGTAAAATCCGAGCCACCGGAATTAACTCTAGCCCCGGCAGGGGGTCGCCATAAGCAATCGGAACAATCGCCCGTTGGAAGCCCAATTTCACCGCTTCTTTCAGACGGGTTTCCATCTGGGGCACCGGGCGAATTTGGCCGCTCAAACCCAATTCCCCGATGAGTACCGTGTGAGGTTTCACCAAACAATGGCGAAAACTGGCCAGCACCGCCATCGCAATGCCCAAATCCGCCGCCGGTTCCGCTACCCCCAACCCCCCCGCCGAGGCCACGTACACATCCAATTTGGCCAGGGGGATGCCCAGGTGTTTTTCCAGCACGGCCAAAATTTGCACCAAGCGGTTGTAATCAATCCCCGTGGCCACCCGCCGGGGCGTGCCGTAGCTGGTGGGGGTGACCAGGGCTTGAATTTCTACCAGTAAAGGCCGGCTGGCTTCACAGGCGACAATCGTTGCCACCCCGGGGGCAGGGGACTCCCGATGGGTGAGGAATAAAACCGAAGGATTGCTGACTTCTCGCAATCCCTGTGGCGTCATTTCAAAAATCCCCAATTCATAGCTAGGGCCAAAGCGATTTTTGCCCGCCCTCAACAAGCGATAATTGGCAAAGGCATCCCCCTCAAAATACAACACCGTATCCACCAAATGTTCCAGCACTTTCGGCCCGGCAATCGCCCCTTCTTTGGTAATATGTCCCACCAGCAATAGAGCCGTTTGATGGTGCTTGGCCACCCGCATCAGGGCGGTGGTACATTCCCGCACCTGTGCCACCGAACCGGGCGCCGAGGTCAGGGCACCGTACATCAGCGCTTGAATACTATCAATCACCGCCACCTGCGGCCGCATCGCATCCAATTCCGCCAAAATCGTTTCTAAATGGGTTTCCGCCAGCAAATATAAATTTTCCCAATGAGCCTCGGTGATCAAGCGTTTGGCCCGCAATTTCACCTGTTGCCCTGATTCTTCGGCAGAGACATACAAAACCGGCGTTGTTGCGGCTAAACGAGCCAGCGTTTGCAGCAGTAAAGTTGATTTACCGATGCCTGCATCCCCGGCGATCAGCACCAGCGACCCCGGCACAATCCCGCCCCCCAACACCCGGTCAAATTCCGCCGAGCCGGTGGACAACCGCTGCCAATCCCGGTCGCTAATTTGGCTCAAAGGCAGAGCTTGCCGCGCCGCCGCCACCGTCAAATGCCGGGGTGGGGGACTCACCACCACCTCGTCCAAACTATTCCACGCCCCACATTGGCGGCACTGGCCGAAATACTGGGCGGACTCTGCGCCGCATTCCCGGCACACATAGCGGGTACGACTCTTAGCCATGTTCAGCAAAATACCGGCTAATCAGGGTGTCAATTCGTTGGGCTGCCTGACCATCGCCAAAAGGGTTGACCGCATTGGCCATCTGCCCGTAGGCGGCGGCATCGTTGAGCAACTGCACCGCTTTTGTCCGAATCATTTGCGTATCCGTACCCACCAGCACCGCCGTGCCCGCCGTGACCGCTTCCGGGCGTTCGGTGGTCTCCCGGAGCACTAATACCGGTTTACCGAAGGCGGGGGCTTCTTCTTGAATACCGCCGGAGTCGGTGAGCACCAAGGTACACCGTTGCAGGGCAGCCACCAATTGCGGGTAATCCAAAGGCGGGGTCAAAAAAATGCGGGGATGGTCGGCCAAAAGCGGTTTGAGCACCGCCTGCACCTGGGGATTGGGATGCAGCGGCAACACCAAGGCCGTATCCGGCACCTGCGCCAAAATCGCCAAAAACGCCTGGGCAATACGAGCCAGCGGTTCCCCCCAATTTTCCCGCCGGTGTACCGTGGCCAGCAGAACCCGATAGCGTTGCCAATCCAACCCCGGCACCGGACAAGCGGGCTGTTGCCGCGCCACTTGCCACAGGGCATCAATCACCGTATTGCCGGTGTGATAAATGTGTCCGGTCACCCGCGATTGCTCTAAGTACTGCACCGCCAGGGGGGTCGGCGCAAAGTGCAACTGGGCGATCTGGGAAATCAAGCGGCGGTTGGCCTCTTCCGGGTAAGGCTGCCACAGGTCATCCGTACGCAACCCCGCCTCCACATGACCGATGGGAATCCGCTGGTAAAAACTCGTCAAAGCCGCCGCAAACGCCGTGGTCGTATCCCCCTGCACCAGCACCAGCCGGGGGGCAAGTTTTTGCAGGAGGGGCGATAACCGTTCCAACGTCCGACAGGTAATCTGTTCTAGGGTCTGCCCCGGTTGCATAATCTCCAGATCGTAATCCCAGGTGATACCGAACCAGCCCAGCACCTGCGCCACCATATCCCGGTGTTGCCCCGTGGTAATGACCGTCACCTGCCAGCGGGGATTTTGGCGTAGCACCTGAATCACCGGGGCGAGTTTAATGGCTTCCGGGCGGGTGCCCAGGACAATCGCAATTGGTAAGGGCGGAGAGAGCATTAATAAAATTGCGCCAAGTGCCGGTGATTCAGAACCGTTTTTTATCCTAACATCCTAACATTGAGCAAATTTGCAGTAACTTAAAAGGCACCTCCATTGATTGCATATTGATTGCAGTCAGCTAAAAATGACCTCCCTGGCATACCGAGTTTATGGAAAACCCAAGTCGGGGGCGGCGCCCCGGCGACCGTTTGACCGCAATTAAACCGCAATTAAGCTGAATTAATGGTTTGGGCATGGGTCAAAACCAAAGTGCGCGACGGCATCACCCGCCAGAGATTACTGGCATCGCCGAACTGCACCGCGCCGGGGTGGGCAAATTGGCGGTTTAAAGTCGTTTCCAACTCTACCCATACTTGGGTAAAGGCGGACTTTTCATCATCGGGGAGGGTTTTGATCAAGGATTTGAGGCATTCTAAATTACTATAAAAAACCTGCCGGATTTGCCAACCCGATTCCTGCAGAAGCCGGTCAATTTCCGCTTGCATCACCCGTTCTTGAAAAGGAGCGATATAACCGACCCGGGCGAGCCAGGGAGCGCTCCAATTATGTAAGGCTAATTTCAGGGTAGAAAACCAAGTTTGGGGTTGACTTAAATCCAATAACGGGCGAAAATGACCGTCGTCATAATTCAGATAAAAAACACCCTGGGGAGCGAGTTGTTGCTGCGCCATTTCTAAATACTGACGCCGGTTATAGACATGTTCTAAAACACTAAAACTGACGATGAAGTCGGCATTGATGTGCATACTCTGCAATTCTTCCCAACCCAACACCTGGGCGGCGAAACCGGCCAGACGTTTTTGTGCCCTTTGTCGCCGTTGCGTCTGGGGTTCAAAGCCCCACCATTGAATCTGCGGATAATCCTGTAGAATCTGCGGCCAGTAGCCCCCATCCCCACAGCCATAGTCAAAAATACGACAGGGAGTATCATCCCGAATGTGCGCCAGGATTTGGGCAATGACTTGGGATTTGGCGGCGTTACCCCACCAGTAGTAGGCTTGACCCGCAGCGTGCATGACCCAAATGCTCAAGAATCGTAAATTTCGTTCCCCAGGTTATCATAGTCCGGCTTGGCTCCAGTACTATAGATACTATAGAAACAGTCAATCACCCCGGACTGGATGACTCGCTTGGAACAACCTGACCCGACCACCCAACTGGCGTTGACCATTGCCCAGGCGGCGGATGAGCGGAAGGGACGGGACATCCTCCTATTACGGGTGGCCGAGCTTTGTTATTTGGCAGATTATTTTGTGTTGGTGACGGGGTATTCCAGCGCCCAGGTGCGAGCCATTGCCCGGGGGATTCAAGACCAGGTGGCAGCCCAGTGGCACTGTCGCCCCCGCCATCAGGAAGGTTCGGCGGAGGGGGGATGGATTTTGCAGGACTATGGGGATGTGATTGTGCATATTTTTCTGCCCAAGGAGCGGGAATTTTACGATTTAGAGCGGTTTTGGGCGCACGCCGAACGGTTGGCCTTTTCCCCGGTTGGTTAAGATAAATCAGGTTGGAGAGGTGGCAGAGTGGTCGAATGCACTCGACTTGAAATCGAGCGAGGCGCAAGTCTCCGAGGGTTCGAATCCCTCCCTCTCCGTCCAGTGGGGGAACTCCCCCGGTGCTCCCTGTTGCCTCCCCTGGTTTGCCGCGGGTTCGAGGACACCTCCGTCAGTTAAAGTTTTAGCCCCGCTTCGGCAATCCGCTGGCCGGTACGGGTGCAGAAGTAATACCGTTGGTTGACGGGTAATGCCAACCCCACCGTTTCCCCCAGCGAGACCGACTTTGGCGTTTTCACCCAAAGCTCGCCGCCGTTGACCTGCACCTGCCCTAAGGTCACATCTCCCAACGGCTCCACCACGATCACCTGCCCCTGGAGCTGTCCCGTCCCCGGTGCGGTGATCTCGATGGCTTCCGGGCGTATCCCCACTTCGATTTCGGTCGGCAGGCCGGGAAACAACCAAGCGGGCAGGAAATTCATGGGGGGATTGCCCAAAAAGGAGGCAACGGTTTTATTCAGCGGCTGGGCGTACAACTCCTGCGGGGGACCCAGTTGTTGAATCTGTCCCTGGTGCATGACCACCAGTTGATCCGCCAGGGTCATGGCTTCGGTCTGGTCGTGGGTGACGTAGAGGGTGGTGATGTGGAGCTGCTGATGCAGGCGTTTGAGTTCGGCACGGGTTTGATCCCGCAGCCGGCTATCCAAATTGGACAGGGGTTCATCCATGAGAAACACCTGGGGCGAACGCACCATCGCCCGCCCCAAGGCCACCCGTTGCTGTTGCCCCCCGGAAAGCTGCCCCGGTTTTTGCCGCAGGAGATGGGTTAAGCCCAAAAGTTCCGCCACCCACTGCACCCGTTTTTGCCGCTCCGGGTGGGGCACCCCCCGCATTTTCAAGCCAAAGGCCAAATTTTCCGCCACGGTGAAATGGGGATACAGGGCGTAGTTCTGAAACACCATCGCCACGTCCCGCTCCTGGGGCGGCACCTGATTCACACACCGTTCCCCCAAAAAGACCCGCCCGGTTTGTACCGGAATTAATCCCGCTATGGTTCTTAAAATCGTGGACTTGCCGCACCCCGACGGCCCCATCAACACCCAAAATTGCCCGTCCGGGATGTGGAAGGAGACCCCCGCCACCGCCACCTGCTGCGCAAACGTCTGCGTTACCTGTTCTAGGGTTACCCCGGCCATAGATGCTGCCACCCAAATGCCACCGCCGCCGTTGCCAAGGGTACGGTGAGATTATCTAACCCGTAGTAAGAGAAAATCTCCAAGACTGCAGCCACCAGGGCAATCACCGGTACCAAGGGGGTCCAACCCAGGAGCAGCCCGGCGACCAGCCCCGCCACCCCCGCCATGGTAAGCGAACCCTCCCAGGTTTTGGCAATCCCCGCCAGGGCGTAGGGATGTTTGCCCCAGCGCTGCCCCACCACGGCGGCTAAGCCGTCCCCCCAGACCATGATGAGAATGCCGAGAACCGCGTACTGATAATCCCCCGGCGGCCAAAACCACAGAATCAGCACCCCGATACTCACCGCATAAAAAAACGTGCCCAAACTGCGGCGTTTAACACTATCAATCCCCGGTAGCAGTGGCACCCAGTA
>CALHCP010000061.1 GCA_937936705.1 uncultured cyanobacterium
TTTAACTTTTTTTGCGGTTATGACCGTTGCGACTCAACGCCAACTCTGGTTCCAAGCCCTGAATCCCTTGATTTATACCGCCGCGGTGATCCCGGTGCTGGTGGGAACGGCGGCCAGTTATGCGGAAGCACCGGAACGGTGCAAAGTGGAAACCTTCGCCTGGGTGATGGCGGGGGTGGTGCTCCTGCAAGCCTGGTTGAATATCACCAACGATGTCTATGATGCTGAAACCGGCGTGGATGTGAACAAACCCTCCTCCCTGGTGAATTTGACGGGTCAACCCCGGTTACTGCAAATCATTGCCTGGTCGTGTCTGGCCATGGGGTTAATTTGTATTTATGTTGTCAATGCCAATTGGCCGGATCACTGGATTTTGGGCATTTCCGGGGCGGGTATCCTGCTGGGGTATTGCTACCAAGCCCCCCCCTTTCGTTTTGCCTATCGGGGTTGGGGAGAACCCATGACGTTTGTGGCCTTTGGGCCGCTGTCCACCCTGGCGGCCAGTTATGCCCAGTTGGGGCGTTTTAGTGCCATGGCCTTCTGGGCTTCGCTGGTGGTGGGGTGTTTGGTGACGGGGATTATTTTTGCCCACCATTTTCCCCAGGTGGAGGACGACCGGCGGGCGGGCAAGCGCTCACCCGTGGTGCAGTTAGGCGGCCAACGGGCAAGTCGTCTCTACCCCTGGGTAGTGTTGCCTGCCTATGGGATTACCCTGACCGGGGTCGGCCTGGGGATTTTGCCGGTGACCACGCTGCTGTTTTGCCTGAGTCTGCCCTTGGCGCTGCGTTTGGTGCGGTTTCTCTGGCAGCACTACGAAGGCGCAGCCAGTGGCGGAGCCATGCCCCTGGCGGTCGGACTCCACGCCTTGGGAGGGATATTGTTAGCGGTAGGCTTGGGGTGGAGTCAGGTTAATTTCGGCTAACAAAAGGCGTTGTTGGTGGAGCATCGTTTCTAACTGCTGCTCATCCGGGTGATCCCAACCTAAAAGGTGCAATAGCCCATGAGCGGCGAGCCAAACCAATTCGTTGACCCATTCCCCCGGCGCCGCTTGCCGGCGGGCGGTGGGAACCGAGATCACCACATCCCCCAAAAATAAGGGAGCCGCCGCGGCAGAGGGAACATTCGCTTCGAGGGCACTAAACGCCAGGACATCGGTGGGGGTATCTTGACCCCGATAGTGGCGGTTGAGGGTCTGGATTTCCCGGTCATCCGTGAAGCGCAATCCCAATTCGTAACTGGGAGCAGGCGGTGGGTTTAAGACTGTTAACCAGCGGGGCAACCATGCCTGCCAGGATAAATTCAGGATGATGGGGTCAAAATGATCGACGATGAGGTCTAATTCCAGTTCAACTGCAAGGGGGGAAAGATTTTGGCTTGATGATCCCGGCATCTAAAACCTCCAAAAGCTGCTTCAGGTGTTCCGGTTGACGTTGCTCAGGTTTGAGACTCAATACGTGGCGGATGAGCGGATGGGTGAGGTCAAGCATTTTACTGATCATACCAGGTGGCTCCAGAGCCCAGCGGTCGGGGCAGGAAACGGTATCTTTTAGCCTATGGGTTTATACCCATGTACAATCTAAATATCTTAAACCATTTTTTAGAATTGACTTGGCCACAGAGCAATCCTAATTGAGTTTAGAATAGCGGTCGTAGGGGAGTAGCGCCTGACTTGGGTCCGCCGAAATCTTTGTTCTCAAATCAGGCTACAGTGCTATCCGTGCTGAACTTTCTGCCTCAGGGCGAGGGGAATGTGGGCTGGGTGTGTCCGGCTCAGGACAGGGACTCACTTTCTGACTGCAGCGGGGTGGGGGACTGGAGGGTACTGGCGAGATTTAACCCCAAGGTCTGTTCCGCCTGGTGCAGGAACTGCTGCACCATCTCGGGATAAGCCCGCATTAAAGTCGCCAACGCCCGCCCATCCCCGCTGTCAATGACGTTGATTTGCCCCAGGTTGAGTTTTTGGGGCACCTGTGCCGCCGTTGCCAATAACATCTCAAGCTGCTGAATCAACAAAATCGCACCGGCATCCTGACCATACTCTTGCCACAGTTGATTCAACATCTGGGTCACCGCGGCGGTCGCACTGGCATTGGCGGCCAAGGGAGCGGCCTGCCCCCGTGCCAAGAGTTCCTGCGCCTGCCGTTGGGCTTGGGCAGGGAGAATCACATCCGCTTCTAAACGCAACCGTTCCAGTTCCGCCCGCACGGTTTGCAATTCCTGTTCTGCCCGGGCGCGGGTTTCTTGGGCAATGGCTTCGGTGCGCTCTTCTTCCGAACGGGCTTGTAACTCTAAATCCGCTTTGAGCTTGCGGTGTTCATTCTGCTTTTGCTGGATGGCCGCCTGGGAGACTTTCTGGGCAACTTCGGCGGCACGACGGCTTTCGGCGGCGGCGGATTCTGCTTCCCGTTCGGCATTCGATTCGGCAATTTTGGCATCCCGAATCATGTGGGCAATTTGTCGCCGGCCAATGGAATTGAGATAGTCCACCTCGTCAGAAACACTCTGAATTTTCAGGGTGTCCAATTGCAAACCCAATTTGGATAAATCCCGTGCGACATATTTGGAAATACGGTCGGCAAATTCCAGGCGGTCTTCATTCACCTGCTCCGGGGTTAAGGTGGCCACGACTCCCCGCAAATTCCCCTCCAAGGTTTCCCGGGCGACCCGGATAATTTCTTCCCGTCTCCGCCCTAAAAACCGCTCAATCGCATTCCCCACAATGCTGGGGTCACTGGAAACTTTGATGTTGGCAATGGCTTGGATTTGCAGGGGGATACCGCCGGCGGAATAGGCATTTTTGACTTCCACTTGGACGGGCATGGTGGTCAAATCCATCCGGTTCACACTTTCAATAATGGGAATGCGAATGGAAGCCCCCCCAAAAAGTACCCGATACCCGACTTTTTGACCGTTGTTGAGCCGGTGCTCCCGCCCGGAAAAAATGAGAATTTCGTTGGGATTACAAATATAAATAATTTGACTGAGGAGCACTAAAATAATTACCAAAATAAACAGGGTGAACAAGGCTAAAGTCAGTACCCCGATTAAGCTCAAGCCACCCCTGGCTGTTCCGGTTTGCGCCAGCACCGGCAAGGCGAGGGTCAACCCCAGAGTACTTAAACCCAACGGCCAAACCAGTCGCATCATGGTCTCCACCTCCCCTAACTGCTTTTCAGGGTAGCACGAACCGCCGGGGCGTTCCGGGCGCAGCGGGTTGCCAGAGGGAGGGGTTGAGCCAACTACTGCATCGCCCGGTTGAGGGTTTGATGCAGCCGCTCCACCACCGGCACCACCGGGATAGTGGGGTCATTGAATACGGTTTCTGCCGTCAAGGGAGAACGGCCGTAGAAGGCTTCCGTGCGGTCCCGGTTGAAGGAAATGCGATTCCCCGAGAGGGTCACCCCGGCGAACAACCCGGCACTGCGGGAGTAGGCGAAAATATCCGTATTCCCAGGGCTATCGGTGGGCATCACCGCATTACTGCCCACGGGGCCGGCGGCCACCCCCACATCCCCCCCCAGATTCACCGACTGGCGCAGCAGACTCCGTACCGCCCGTTGGTTCATCAACACCAGCACAATATCCGAGGATTTGGCACCGACCTGCAGACCAAAACTGCCCCCCGACAGACCCACAAAAATGGGATTGCTCCAACGGCCTTTCTCATCTTTGACGGTAATAATCCCGGAACCGCCGGTGCCACCGAAAATAAACCCGGCGGTGGTGACGTTGGGAATGATGGCAATGCCCTGGGCTTGGCGCAGGATGCCCACCGGAATCCGTTGGTTGGGATTGGCCATAAACGAGGCAAAGGTATCGGCGGCATTTTGGATTTGTTCTTCGCCACTGTTGGCCTGAGCCGGCAGGGCAATCGTGACTACCAGGGCAGGAAGCAAACCCATCAGCATGGCACGACGCATTTGATGCACTCCCCTAAAACTGTTGATAAGTGACCATCCCCAAGACGGTCGGCAAGCGTACCCAAGTTCCTGAAATCCATGCCTCGCCAATGCCCAACAGTAGCAATCCTACCTGAGTTGAGAATGGCAGCCCCCGCCTTGGGTTTCCCAGCATCTGGATTGAGCCGCTCCCATTGCGATCATGCCCTAATGATGTTGGGGCAGGGGAGACAGACTTTGTCTACTTGTGCTATTGATGTCATTATCTCAGTCAAAAACTCTTAGTTTTCCTCTTAGCCATCTATGGTGCTTTGGCCACAGGCGACCCGCTTAAAGGAATCCCCTTGGGCAGAAGTGGGGATCGGTCGCGGGCGGCAGGCGGTGGTTTTGATGGTGGGGATTAGCTTGGTCTTGTTCGGCGGCATGGGCGCCCGCTTGGCCTACTTGCAGTTGGTCAAGGGGCAAGAACACCAGCAGATGGCCGATAGCAACCGCATTCGTTTGATTCCCAAACCGCCGGACCGGGGACGCATTTTTGACCGGCAGGGGCGGCTGTTGGCGGGGAGTCGCCTGTCCTATTCGGTGTTTCTCTGGCCGATTGCCCAACGCCCCCAGGAGTGGCAGAAAACCTTGACCACCCTGGCGCGTCTGCTGGACATCCCGGAGAAGGAGATGCAAAATCGCCTGGAACAGGCGGGGTATTATTCCCCCTACCTGCTGCGCTTGGCGCGGGGGATTGGACCGGCGCAGATTACCGCCCTGATGGAACACAGCGACCACCTGCCAGGGGTGATTCTCAACGCGGAACCGATCCGCCATTACCCCTACGGAGAGCTGTTCTCCCATGTGCTGGGCTATACGGGGGAGATTAGCGAAAAAGAACTGCAAGCCCGCCAGAAAGAAAACTATCGCATCGGTGATGTGGTCGGGCAAATGGGGATTGAAGCGGCGCTGGAATCCCGTCTGCGCGGGGAATGGGGCGGACAACAGGTGGAAGTGGATGCGCGCGGGCAGGTGCTGCGGATTCTGGGGAAAAAACCCTCGGTGGCGGGGCAGGATGTCACCTTAACACTGGATTTGGATTTGCAAAAGGCGGCGGCCAAAGCCCTCGGCACCCGGCGGGGGGCGGTGGTGGCGCTGGACCCCCGCGATGGGGCGGTGCGCGCCCTGGTCAGCTATCCGGGGTTTGACCCGAATATCTTCTCCGGGCGGGTCACTCCCCAACAGTGGCAGGAACTGCAAAAACGCAATTTTCCTTTTGTCAATCGCGCCTTGCAGGGCTATCCGCCCGCCAGCACCTTTAAGATTGTCACCACCACGGCGGCGTTGGAATCCGGTCGCTACCGCCCCGATACGGTCTTGGCCACCTTCCCGTTCCTGACGGTGGGGGGGATTCAGTTTTGGGATTGGAACCGCGCCGGGTTTGGCCCGCTGGATTTTACCGGGGCGATGGCCTGGAGTAGCGATACCTTTTTCTATCAGATTGCCTTGGGGGTGAAGGAAAAACCGATTGCCGAATGGTCTCGCCGTTATGGCTTCGGTGAAAAAACCGGCATCGAACTGGCCGCCGAAGAAGCCAAAGGCTTGGTTCCCGATGAAGCCTGGAAACTGAAAACCCTGGGGGAGCCTTGGTACGCCGGGGATACGGTGAATATGTCCATTGGTCAGGGGTTTATGCAAACATCGCCCCTGCAGGTGGCGGTCATGTTTGCCGTTGTCGCCAATGGGGGCTATCGGGTACGTCCCCATCTCTACCAATCGCCGGGGGATAGCCCCGACCAGTGGCGCACCCCGATTGGCTTAAAACCCACCACCGTAGATATTCTCAGGCGCGGCTTGCGGCAGGTGGTGACCAGCGGCACGGGCAGCAAATTGAACGTCAGCCATCTGCCTCCGATTGCCGGCAAAAGCGGCACGGCGGAGGACCCCCCGCGGCAGAGCCATACCTGGTTTGGAGCCTACGCCCCGGCGGACAAACCGGAACTGGTGGTGGTGGCCTTTGGGGAAAACTCCGGGGGCGGCGGCGGCAGTCTGGCCGGCCCCATGACCTTGCAGGTGCTGGAAGCCTACTTTGCCCAACAGAGAAAACAGGGTCGCCGATGAACAGTTCCCCTGCCCCGGTCGCGCAACCGGTTGTTCTCCTGGCCAGCCGGGAACCCATCTTGCGCTTGGGTTTATCCCGCTGGCTGGAGCAGCAAAATTTGGCGCAGGTGGTGACCAGTGACCAGCCGGAGGATTTACAAAACCTCTTGAATGAGCGGCAGCAGCAGACCCAACCCCTGGTGAATCTCCTCGTGTTGGATCTGGAGCCGGCGGATATTCCCCTCTGCCAATCCCTAAAACGCCGGTATCCCCATCTGCCCATTTTGGCGCTTGGCCCACCGGCCAGCCGGGATCAACTGCTGAGTTATCAACAACTGGGGCTGGCGGTTTACCTGGAACGCCAGACCCCGGCGGCCGACCTTTGGCACTGGATGCAGGCGATTTTGGGCGGCTATTCCCCCTGGTTACAACCGGAGGTCGTGGCTCCGGCGTGGCGTTCCCATCTGTACCAGCAAGGGTTAGCCCACATTGAAGCGGCACTCCTCCAATGCCACCAATGGAGCCAACGCCCCCGCCCCTGGTGGGAACGCCAGATCATTCAAGGCCGCCAACGGGAACTGCGAACCGCCCGCCGCTTGTTAACCTGGCTCTGGCGACCCGGTGCCGTCCTTGCCCCGCCCCCCAGCCTTGCCTATCCCGCTCCCGCCCTTCCCGCCAGCGAACGGTTGAGCCGGGTGCGCCAACACTTCAACCAACCCGTGACCAACAGTAGCGGCCTCCTATTGGAAACCGACCTGCTCCGGTTCGAGAAACAACGGGAACTCTGGAACACCATCCTCAGCCGCTGGGAAACCCTCCTGGCCGAATTGATCGAAGCCCGGATTACCCCAGAGGAATTGGCGACCCGTTGCCCCGACTTGGTGAGGCGCCTGTGGCAGGAAGCCCTCACGGATTTTGTCGGGCGTTACTACACCCTCGACGGCCAAGATGTCCTAGATACCCTGCTAGCGCAACAGGACACCGTCCGGGCACTCATCTTGGACAAAATTCCCCTCGTCGGCGACCTGTTCAGCTACCACCTCTTCCAAACCCCGCTGCCGATTGACGGGGTTCTCTACGCCGCCAACAGTCAAATTGCCGCCGACCATGCCACCATCCTGTTAGAAAACCTGGTGCTACAGCTTGCCAATGCCGTGGTGCAACCGTTACTGAACTGCTTTCCCCACCACGAATCCGTCAAACAACGCTTTTACCGCCGCACCCTCATCTCCACCCGCGAAACCGAACGCCTGCGCAACCAACTCTCCCAGCGCTATCGCTGGCAACGCTATTGGGACGAACCCCGCGCCATTTTTGAAAGCCGCTACCAACTCCTGCGCATTCAAAACCAAGCCATTGTCCTGTACCCCGTCTATGCGGGTCGCACCGCCGAACTCGCCCAACTCAAAGGGATTCCCTGGTTGGTGACCCTGGGGCTGGAATTTCAAGACGCCATTGCCCCGATTTTACGGGCTGTGTCCGACTACATCGGTCGCACCACCGCCTACCTGTTGACCCGGATTATTGGCCGGGGGTTGGGCTTGATCGGCCGGGGCATTTTGCAAGGCGTTGGCAGCACCTTGCGGAATAATCCCACCCAAGAGACCTCCCAACTGTAGGGTACCTCTATTTATTTATTGGAGCCAGCAGAAAATCCTCTCGCTGGCCTACCGACTTTAGGGAAAACTCCAGTCGGGGGCTGCGCCCCGGCGACCGGCATTCTCAACTCAGGTAGGATTGCGACAGCAGTACCAATTAGTACAATTAGCTATTGGCATTAGAACGCCCCATTGGGGTCGCAGGGCACCGCCCCGTTTGGGTTTTGCCTCCCCTCTTTCGGGGAGAGAATAACTTGCTGTAGGGTGAGGGTTGCAGAAAAAGCAACCTAAGTCCTGTCCTAAAGCGGATGGCGATAAGAAGTTAACTTTTGTTAAATTGAAGTTGAGCAATTCAGGCGATTCCATGAATGTGTCCAGTTTAGGCAGTTTAAGTTTTTGGACGACCTGGGTGATTACCCCGGTGGTCGCATTTATGATTTTTG
>CALHCP010000062.1 GCA_937936705.1 uncultured cyanobacterium
GGATTGGAGCCGGCCGAGTTGATGGAGAAATCAAGTCTAGGGCTGCGCCCCGGCGAACGCCTGTCCCAAATTAATAAAGTATGAATGATCTTGGAGCTTGTATAAAGTTGTCGCCCGAAGGCCTACTGAGTTTTTCCCACCGGATTGATAAAGTTGCGTGGGCCTTTGTATCCGGTTAATTCCGCCAATTGGTCTAAGGTTTTTACGCCGGGGTACAGCTTGCCGTTGATTTCCCAGGTGGGATAACCTTTGATGCCCACGTCAATACATTTTTGGGTTTGACTATTCACCCCCTTGGGGTCGCATTCGATGTAGTTGATTTTCGCCCCTGCTTCCTTGCCGAATAGCTGTTTTTGCTGGTGGCAATGGGGACACCAATAGGCTCCGTATTCTTTGGCACCCACCTTACGCAAATGCTCAGCTAAGGCTAACTCTGCCGCCCCCGAACTCGTCGTCACCGGCGGCGGCGATTGTAATCCCTGCGCCACTTGCCCGGCGGTTGACCCAGCTTGCACGGAAGCCTCCACCCCGTTGTAGGCGGCCAAAATGCCCAACAGGGCCACCAGCACCACCACCAAGGCGGTAGTAAAAAGTTGCCCCACATCCCGCCAGACCCGGCCAAAGGTAGCCAAAAACCACAGTAACAAACTCAAAATGGCCGAGGTCACACAATAAACACACCACGCCCCGATTTTTACTGCCATTAAATAGATAAAGTAGCCGCTGGAAACCAGCATGGCGGTCGTGAGGGCAAATAACGCCCAGGCCCAGGGGAAATCCTGTTCCTTTTCCTGACGGGGAGCCAAAAGCACCGCCACCACCGCCACGGCCAAGTAAAACCCAAACCCTACCAGCGACAGAGGAATGCCGAATAACTGGGCATAGTCACTCTTGAGGACTTGCTCACAGCCCGTTGTGGGACACACCACACTACCGCCCAGCCAATGGGTAATAGTAATGTAGGCGGTTTCAATCGCCCCGAGCCCGGCGAGAATCCCCATCATCGGACGGGAATGGCGCTGCCACCAGGGGGCGCTACGGCGACGGTTGAGTAATTTGCTCATAGGTGTGGGCGGGAGATTCGTTTGCGTGGATCGGACTTAAAGAAGACCCTTCGGGTTCCCGACTGCGGCGCACCGCCTGGACAAAATGACCGACCCGTTGGGGGTCAATGGGTTGCTCAATCTGCCCTCTGCGTTTGAGGGAACTGGCCACAATGACCCCATCAGCGGCTGTTAATAAGTTTGCCACATTCTCTGCATTGGCTCCACTGCCCACCAACACCGGCACATGACCGGCAGCCGCCCGTGCCAATTCCAAATCCTCACGGGTGGGGGGATGCCCGGTGGCCCAGCCCGATAAAATCACCGCGTCCGCCAAACCCCGCTGAATCGTCTCCTGCACCGCAGTGGTTAAATTCGGGGTGCCCAAAGGACGGGCGTGTTTGACCAGCACATCGGCAAAAATTTTCACCGAGCTGTCCAATTCCCGGCGATAGCGCAACAGACGGTGGGCGCAGCCTTCGATTAATCCCTGATCCGTCGCCATGACCCCGGTGAGCACATTCACCCGGATAAACTCGGCGCCCACATTCTGGGCAATCGCCAGGGCACTCAGGGCATCGTTCCGCAACACATTAATCCCCAGGGGTAAATCCACCAACACCCGCACCCGCTGGGCAATCAAACTCATGGCGCTCACCACTGCCGGATCCACCTGATGTTGGGTAAAGGGAGCATCAAAAAAATTTTCAATGATAATGCCATCGGCTCCCCCGGTGGCAAGGGCACTGGCTTCCTGTTCCGCCCGCTCAATCACCGCTGCCAGGCTTCCCCCCCAGCGGGGCGCCGTCGGCAGGGGCAAGAGGTGAACGACCCCAATCACCGGGTAGGCTGTGCCAAAAACCCGCACTAAATCCATGCTGTCCGCCGCAATTTCTTTTCCCCATTATACCCCTGGGGTGGGGGCACATTCTTAACGCGGTTTTCACACTTTACCGTCAGCAAGGGTGATAGGATTTGGAAGTGGAACAGGTTAGAATTAGGATGGGTTATGACGGCAGAAGCAGAGCGTTTGGCGGACAAGGCGCAACCTTGGAAGCAATGGGGACCTTACCTGGGGGAGCGGCAGTGGGGGACGGTTCGGGAAGATTACAGTGATACGGGCAACGCCTGGGACTATTTCAGCCATGACCAAGCCCGTTCCCGCGCCTACCGTTGGGGCGAAGACGGCTTGGGGGGGATTTCCGATGACCAGCAATTGTTATGCTTTGCGCTGGCTCTGTGGAATGGTCAAGACCCGATTTTGAAAGAGCGGTTATTCGGGTTGACCAACAGCGAAGGGAACCATGGGGAAGATGTTAAAGAATACTATTTTTACCTGGACAACACCCCCACCCATTCCTACATGAAATATTTGTATAAATACCCACAAAAAGCCTATCCTTATGATGATTTGGTGCATACCAACCGCCAGCGTTCCACCTTTGAACCGGAGTATGAATTGCTCGATACCGGGGTGTTTGACGACAATCGGTATTTTGATGTGTTTGTGGAGTATGCCAAGGCCGGTGCGCGGGACATTTGGATCAAGGTGCGGGCGGAAAATCGCGGCTCTGAAACCGCTCCCATTCACTTGATGCCGACCCTGTGGTTTCGTAATACCTGGAGTTGGCCGGATGCCAAAGATAAACGTAAACCTGCGATTAAAGCCTTGAACAATCAAACCGTTCTTGCCGAACATCCGCTGTTGGGAACCTATTACTTGACAGCGCAAGAGGGCGGTTATTGGTTGTTCACAGACAATGAAACCAACCTGGAGCGGTTGTTTGATTCGCCTAACGTTTATCCCTTTGTCAAAGATGCTTTTCATCGTTATTTGATTGAGGGCAAAACCAATGTGGTCAATCCCGCCCG
>CALHCP010000063.1 GCA_937936705.1 uncultured cyanobacterium
GCCGTATCCTGGGGCTGGGGTCGAGCCGTCAAGGCCACGTAGCGGTCATTCACCGCCAGCCCGTGGGTAGGGTCATACCCCCGCCAGCCGCCCCCCGGCAAATATACCTCCGCCCAGGCGTGCAAATGCCGGTGTTGCCAATGCGGGTCGCCTTCGTGGTAGCCGCTGACAAACCGGGCAGCCAACCCCATCGCCCGGCACACCGTCATAAATAAAACGGTCAAATCCCGACAGGCTCCCTGCTTTTTTGACCAGGTAATACCCGCCGGCCACGCCGCCCCCGTCGGCCGAATGAAATGCGTACATTCTTGATAAATTCTCTGATTCAACCGACTCAGAAACGCCAATACCTGCCCCTCACCGGCCTCCCACACCTCTTGAGCGAACGCCACCGCCACCGGGTCTGACACCGGTTGCCAATAGGGCTGTAATTCCTGAAACAGAAAGTGGGGGTAATGAATCGGTAAATACACCGCCCAGGGTTCCAGCAAAAAATCAAACGGATTCTGCCGGTGCGTCATGACCACCGTCTCCATGTGAATTTGCCAAGCAGTCAGCGGCCGGTCAAAAAGCACCTGCGTTTCCGTACTGCCATCAATGGCAACGTTTTCATAGGAGCGCAGGGGCACCGGTTCAAGGCTGAGACGATACTCCTGCACCGTTTGCGTCGCATCATCACGAGGCCGCAACCGTAGGGTTTGGGGAGACAACTGCACCGGCTGGGTATAGGTATAGGTCAAATCATGGCGAATCCGGTAACGCATGGTCGATAAAAGCGGGGCTTTTGCTATAGTATGCGGGGAACGGCCTGTTCGTGGGTACTTGTGGCACAACACCGAGGGTTGGGGTGGAGTATAGGACTGATGCTACTGGTGGGGGGATGTGACTTGACCGCCAGGGTAAACAATCCGCCCCCGTTAGAAATCCAACTGTTGTTTAGCAGTGCCCTGACAGAATTTTGCGCCCAGATGGTGCCCCAATTCAACCAAAAAAATCCCCAACTCGCCGATGGCACCCGCTTTCAGATCCATTGCACCACCCTCGGCACCGGCGATGTGGTCACCACCGTCGTCAATCTCGCCCAGCAATGGCAACAGGGACAAATCCCAGCCGATAGCCCCGAATTTCCCACCCTGATTTCTTTGGACGGGGATATCTACCACAGCCAGTTGATCTACCGCATTAACCAACTGTTCCCCGGGAAAAAATATATCCCCGACATTACCGAAGCGCCCCTGATTGCCTACAGCCCCATGGTGTTTATGGTGCCGGCGGAGGTGGCCGGGAGTTTGCAAAATGTACCCTCGGTTTACGCAAAAATTCTGCCGGCCAACACCTTTCGGGACATTGACCCCAAGGCACCGGCGCTGAGAATTTTCTTTGTCCAAACCGCCCCCACCCGTTCCAATTCCGGTTTACAAACCCTGGTGACCCAATTTGCGGAAGTGACCGGTAAACCCCTGGAGCAATTGACCCTTCAAGATGTGCAAACCGCCCTGCCCCAGGTGCAGAAAATCCAAGCCAAGGTCACCCGCTACGGCGTATCCACCGGCAGTCTGGCTCGGGATATGGTGAAATACGGCCCGTTTTGGGCCTCCATCGGCTCCGTCTATGAGTCGGCAGTGGTCGAAGCCAACCAGAAAGCCACCCCCGGTCAAACCCGCTATGTTGCCATTTATCCCCGAGCCACCTTTACTTCTAATATGCGGGCGATCCTCCCCACCGCCCCCTGGGTCAGCGACCGGGAACGGGAAGCCGCCCAACAGGTGACCGAGTTTCTCCGTTCCCAACCCATCCAGGAATTGGCTACCCGCCTGGGATTGCGTCCCGGTGTCCCCGGTGTCCCCCTGGGCAGCCAATTCACCCCCACCAACGGCGTGCAGCCCCAACCCACCTTTGATTCCCTGCGTCCGCCCCAGCCCGAAGTGGTTGCCGCGATGCTCTGCGGCCGGGAACAGGTCGCCAAAAAACCCTCCCGGGTGGTGCTGGTGGTGGACGATTCCGGCTCCATGCGGGGACAAAAACTGGCCGCCGTGCAGCAGTCATTGTACAGCTATATTAATAACCTCAATCCCCAGGATGAACTGGCCTTGATTCGCTTTAGCTCCCAGGTGGATGACCCCATTTTCATCCGGGGCGATGCCGCCGGCAAAGAACGGGGGTTAACATTTATCAACAATCTGCGCGCCGAGGGAGCGACCCTGCTGTACGATGCGATTCTGGTTGCCCAAACTTGGTTACGGCAAAACCTGCGCCCCGGTGCGATTAACGCCGTCGTGGTATTGACGGACGGGGAAGACTCCGGCTCCCGGGTGCGCCTGCCCCAACTCGAGCAAAAACTGCGCCAAAGCGGCCTCAATACCGACGAACGGATCAGTTTTTTCACCATTGGTTACGGCAATGAAGGGGAATTCAACCCCACCGTTTTACAGCGCATTGCCACCCTCAACGGCGGCTACTACCAACAGGGCAAACCGGACACCATTGCCAAAGTGATGGCTGACCTCCAGCTAGAGTTTTAGAATGTTTTTATAGTTTACCGTCAGGTGTGAGGATGCATATTGCCTGGTTAGGGAAAAAATCACCCTTTTGCGGGAATGTCACCTACAGCCGAGAGGTTACCAACGCCCTGCGCGACCGCGGCTATCAGGTGAGTTTCATCCACTTTGCCGCCAACAACCAGAGCGATTCCGACCAGGAATTTTCCCTGCCCTGTCTGTACAAATCCCAAATCTATACCCTCCCCGGCCCCGGCGCCAGCCAAACCCTGCTGAGAACCCTGCAAAAACTGCGCCCGGATGTCGTCCACGCCTCCCTCACCCTGTCCCCCTTGGATTTTAGCCTGCCGGAAATCTGTGCGGAATTGGGCATCCCCCTGGTGGCCACCTTTCACCCCCCCTTTGCCGCCCGCGGCCTAAATTTTGCCTCCAGTACCCAGTTTTTCACTTATCAACTCTACGCCCCCTGTTTGAGCAATTATGACCGGGTGATTGTCTTTTCCCGTCTGCAACAGGATTTGCTGGTGCGGTTGGGCGTACCCCTTGCCCGGCTGTGCATTATTCCCAACGGGGTGGACACCGACCGCTATAGTCCCGGTTGGAGCAATCTTAAAAGCGAATTAAATGCCGCGTGTTTATTTATCTACCAGGGACGCATCGCCCTAGAGAAAAATGTGGAAGCCCTGTTGCAGGCCTGGAAACGCGCGGAAATGGGCAATCGTGCCAAACTGCTCATGGTCGGCAACGGGCCTTTGTCTGCCAGTTTGATGAACCATTACGGCCCGGAACAGGGGGTGCTGTGGTTGGGGTTTGTGGCGCAGGAACAGGAGCGGATTCGCCTGTTGCAAGGGTCGGATGTGTTTGTGCTGCCCTCGTTAGTGGAAGGCTTATCCCTGTCCTTGCTGGAAGCCATGGCCTGCGGCTTGGCCTGTATGGCGACCGATGCGGGGGCGGACGGAGAAGTCTTGGAGCAGGGAGCCGGTATTGTTTTGTCATCCCGCGGCGTGGCGACCCAACTGCGTACCCTGCTGCCCCTGCTGGCGGAACAGGCAGAATTTCGCCGGATTTTGGGCACCAAAGCCCGCCAACGGGTGCTGGAACGCTACACCCTTAACCGCAACCTCGACCGCCTGGAAGAACTCTATGCGGAAGTCGTCCGTCCCGTCTGTTCCCGCTGACCCCCGCTATTTAACCTGGCGGGCATTGCAAGACATCCACACCGGACAGCCGACCGATTGGGTCTTGACCCAGTATGGGGAGCAGGATTTAACCCCCCCCGACCGCCGCCTGCTCACCGAATTGGTGTGTGGCACAACCCGGCAGCGGGGATTTTTGGATGCGGTCGTCAACCAGCTCGTCCCCCGTTCACCGCCGGTCGCGGTGCGTTGGTGGCTACACATCGGCCTGTACCAACTGCATTTTTGCCGGCAGATTCCCGATTTTGCCGCCGTTGCGACCACGGTGGCTTTGGCGAGAACCAGCGGCTACGGCCAATGGACGGGATTGATTAACGCCGTCCTGCGCCGGTATCTCCGCCTCGCGGGCAACCATCCCCGCCGCTTTCCCTTAAAATTACCGGCTGACCCTGCCGCTGCCCTGGCAATGCAGTACAGTTACCCGCCGGTTTTGGTGCAAAATTGGCTGGCACAACTGGGCGATCGGGAAACCGCAGCCCTATGCCGCTGGTTGAACCAATCGCCGTCCCTTTATCTGCGGGTCAACCCGCTGCGAACGGATGTCCATACGGTCATCCAAAACTTTCAGCAGGCCAATATCCCCGTCGCCAGGGTGCCCCATCTCCCGCAAGGCATCCAAGTGTGCGGCGGCGGCCGGGTGACGGATTGGCCGGGCTTTCACCAGGGCGATTGGGTCGTACAGGATGCGGCCGCCCAATGGGTGAGTCATATTCTTGACCCGCAACCGGGGGAAACGGTCATTGATGCCTGCGCTGCGCCGGGGGGCAAAACCACCCA
>CALHCP010000064.1 GCA_937936705.1 uncultured cyanobacterium
CGTCCGTCGTCGTAATTGGGAGCAAAGTACCAATGCCTTGATTGCTAATACCTTGAGCCAAGCCCAGCGCAGTATTGATTTGGCTTTGTTTGTGTTTTCGGAGCAACGGCTGGTGGATGTGATGGAACCTTTACATAACCGCGGGGTGCGCATTCGGGCGTTAATCGAACCGGATTTTGCCTTCAAATACTACAACGAAAGTCTGGATATGTGGGGCATTGCCATTCCCCGCAAAGGGACATGCAAATTTGAACCGGAGAATGCGCCCTGGGCTAATCCGGTGCGGGAGGTGGGCGTGCCTGTATTACCCAAGGGCGACCGCTTACACCACAAGTTCGGATTGATTGATAATTACATCGTCATTGTCGGTTCCCATAACTGGACTCCGGCGGGTAATCATAGTAACGATGAGACTTTGTTGGTGATTAAAAATGCCACGGTGGCGGCTCATTTTGACCGGGAGTTTAACCGGCTGCTGCAAAAGGCACAACTGGGGCCGCCGGGTTGGCTATTGAAGGCGGCCAGTGATGCGAAGAAGGAGTGTGGTTAGCATGACGGTCTATCGTCCGGGGTGGGTGCTGGGAGCGGCACTGGTCACGGGGGTATTGGTGGGGTTGGTCGGGGGGGGCTTCCGGCAGGCGGTGAGTTGGGGGATGCGGATGCGGTTTGACCAGCTGGCCGCTCAGGGACAGGGGATGCAGTTCTTCCTGGCGGTGCTGGGAGCGGCGGTCCTGGTGTTGGCGGGTTTTCATCTCATGCGGTGGTTCGCCCCGGAAACGGGGGGGAGTGGTATTCCCCAGATTGATGGCTATTTGGAGGGGGTGTTGCCCCTGCGCAGTGGCCGGGTTTTGCCGGTGAAGTTTGCCGCCGGGTGGTTGATGTTGGTGAGCGGCATGGTGTTGGGGCGGGAAGGACCGACGATTCAGATGGGGGGGAGCGTGGGGCATCTCGTGGGTGGCTGGGGGAAGCTCGCTGCGGAAGAAGTGCGGGTGTTGGTGGCGGCGGGGGCGGCGGCGGGGCTGACGGCGGCGTTTAATGCGCCGTTGGCCGGTATCTTATTCGTGTTTGAAGAAATGCGGCCCCGGTTTGCGGATGAGACGCGGGCGTATCAGGGAATTACTTTGGCCTGTGTCATGGTGATGGTGGTGGTGCAGGCCTTGGGTTGGGATGAAACCGTGTTACCGACAAAAATCTACCCAGCTCCGGCCTTGGTGTCCCTGTGGGTGTTTGCGCTGCTGGGGGGGGCATTGGGGGCGATTGGTTATCTGTTTAACCGGGGGTTGGTGGTGGCGTTGGATGCTTTGGCGGGGTCGGGACGCAGGTTTTTTTCGCTCCAGGCGCTGCTGATCGGTGGACTGGTGGGGGTGTTGGGGTATGTTTACCAACCCAGTTTGGGAGGCAGTGCCCATCTGTACCATCCCTTGATCAGCGGCGGTGAGCAGGTGGTGCTGTGGTCTTTGGATACCTTGTCCCCTTCGCCGGAAATTTGGGGGCTGTGCTTGCTGCGATTTGTCATGACATTGTTGTGCTATGGTTCCGGGGCACCGGGGGGGATTTTTGCGCCGATGTTGGCGATTGGGACGCTGTTCAGCCAGGGGGTAGCGCAGGAGGTGCATTATCTACTGCCCCAATGGCTACCGGAGCCGGGAATACTGACCATTGCCGGGATGGGGGCTTTGGTGGCGGCAACCGTACGGGCACCCTTGACAGCGATTGTCTTGACGCTGGAAATTACCGGCAATTATCTCTTGATGGTGCCGTTGCTGATCACTTGTCTGACGGCGACGCTGGTGGCTGCAGCGCTGGGGGGGCGACCCATCTACAGTGTCTTGCTCGACCGCATGTTAGGGCGCAGTTCCGGGGCATCGGGGTAATTCCGCCGCCAAACCTTAAGTCTTTTGGCCTGACTTGCCCTGATTCCCTAATAATCTGGTACAAAAAGCTAAGGGTTTTGCAGGGCAAGCGTGCGCTGTTCTCTGGGATGGATCGGTTTGGGTGGTCTGTGGGTGGTCGGTGGGGCACTCCCGGCTTGGAGTCAACCGGCACGGACGGTACAGAAGATTCCCTTTCGCAATTTGGGTTTTACCCGGCCGGTGGTGCTGCGGGGCAATAAACCGGAGTTTGTGGTGAGTATTCCCCTGTTCAACCGCAATCTGGATACAACCCAGAGTTTTGTGCAGTTGAATTTAGCGCCTTCGCCGGTCTTGAAAGCGACTTCAACGGTGCGGATTTTGCTCAATAACCGCCCGGTGCGGGTGATTCAAACCAAAGATTTACTACCGGAAAAAAGTATAAGAATTCCCCTGCAGTTGCCGCCGCCGGGGGAGCGATTTATTACGGTCGGGCTAGAAACTTTTTTACAAGTTTCCAATGATATTTGTGAGGATTCCCTGTCGGGAAATGCCTTTGTAACGGTGGGGGAAAATAGCTTTTTTCAACTGGTGCAGACGGCGGAGGATAACCCGATTAATGATTGGTTTCGCCCCACCTATGAGCGGGTGGTGCTGGTGGTACCGACTGCCATGGATCAAGCGACGACCCAGGCGGCGTTGTGGCTGTATAGTCTGTTGAATTACCGGTTTCGGAATATCCGGATGCCGATTACCTGGTTGGCCGGGGATGTGGCCGCGCTGAAATGGGACAATGCGACGGAAGCGGCGGTGGTCTTGCACCAGGACGACCAAGCCCCCAGTATCCAACGGCAGGGGAATATTCTACGGGTGCGGGCGCAAGCGGATGTGGTCCGGTCATTGGCCGAGGCGCAACCGGCTTTTATGGCACCGGCGGTGCAGGTCACTGCAGCCGACTTGGCAAAACCGCAGCGATTGCGGGATCGGCGTTGGTTTTGGGAATTGGGCTGGTCGGAGGCGGCCAAAACCAGCCTGGACAGTCAAAGTTTTCGCTTCACCTTCGATTTGGCCCAGTTGGGGGGGCGGCCTCAGGATTTATCGGTAGCTCTGCGTTCCCGGTTTAGCCAAATGAGTCAGGAGGATCGGGGTGCCTTGAGTGTGCAGATTTTTTTCAACGGCACCTTTCTCAACAGTTTTAACGTGGGAACCCAGACCCAACTGAATACAACTCTGGCGTTGCCGGAGCAACGGTTGCAGCGCAGCAATAATCTGGATGTGGTGTTTACAATGACCCAACCGAACTGCCGCGCCCCCCGCCCGGTGACGATGCAGGTGTTGGGGGATTCGTACCTGGATTGGAACGGTTATCAGCGACCCCAGGGCAATTTCGAGGATGTGCCCCAGGAATTTTTGCAACCGGGGCAGGTGGTGGTGGATAGCACCAATCCGGCGGTGGTGGCGGGCACGGCGCAGGTGTTGGGGATGCTCAGCCGCAGTGGGGGGCAACCCCTGTTGCCGGAGGTGATTCCGGCTGCTGAGGTGAAAAATTGGGGGAGGTTGCCCGGCAACCCCCGCTGGCGGTTGTTGGGGACGGAACCGGCGGTGCCGTTGCCCAGCCCGATTCGGTTGGGGCAAAGTTTTGAGATTATTAACCCGATGAACCAAAACGTTTTGCTGCAGGCGGCACCGGGAGCCAGCATCGGGCTGTTGCAGGCATTTCTCCATCAGGGAGTGCCGACTTTGTGGCTGTCCTGGTGGGGGGAGCAACCCGGCATCGCCCAACAAACGGGAGCCGTTTTGGCCGACCCGGTGACCAGTTTGGTGAATCAACTGCAAGGGAATGTGGTCACGGTCACACCTGCAGGGAATTTTGATACGTGGAACCTGAACCAGCAAACTTGGCAGGTGCGCTATCCTGATGAATTAAACTGGTGGCTACTATTGCGCCGTTATCGTTGGGTACTCTTGGGGCTGCTGACGGTGATCGGCGCTGCTCTAGCTTGGCGGTTGTACCAACGCTTAGGCCGCCCGCCTGAACCTCCCGCTCCCCCCACTCCCTGACCGATGCCCCCCTTTGACCCGACCCTCCTCCTCCAGCAGGGCATTCTCAACGCTTCCCAATGGGCACAAGCACAAACACGGCAAAAGCAAAAAGGTTGTGCATTCTCGGCCGCTCTGCAAGAATTGGGAATTATGTCCGCCAGTCGCTATATCGCTGTGCGTTCCCAGTTGACCCAGGAACCGTTATTGAAAGATTGGCTCCACTCGCCAGAGCATCGCTTGGATTTGGGGTTGGTCGCTCAGCGTCCGCCCTATTACTGGAGTCAGGTGGAGCTTTTCCCCTGTGCCTGGCAGAACCAACAGCAGTTATGGGTAGCCGTCACGGACCGCAGTGAGCCTTATGCGGCGCATATTATTCAGCAAATTTGGCCGCGGGCACAGGTGCTGCCCCTGCTGGCCACCGCCACTGAAATTACCCGCTTGATCATTCAATTAAATCTGGGTAAAGAGTTAATCCGAGCACAGGCGATTAATAGCCAACAATGGCGGGATATTGTGGAAATTTACCGGCGTACCGGCTCTCCGATTGGCCAAATTCTCACCCGTTTAAATTACATCAAACCCCAAAAATTGCTACCCATTCTGGTCAATTTAACCGGCTGCCCTGCCTATTCGCATCTGATCGGCACCCCCGTTTGGTCTATGGATGAGCAGTTGGTGCGGCAGTTTGACCCCCAGGTGATGGCCGCGCGATTGTTTATTCCGTTGCACCGACTGGATGAAGAAACCCTATTAGTGATGGTGCAAGACCCCTTGGATATACGGGTGGATGCGGAAATTTACCGGCAGTTTCCGGGGCTGGAAGTTACCAAAGTGTTGGGTACAGAAAGCGATATTACCTACTTATTGGATTCGGTCTTTCGCAAGTTATTTAGCTGGCAGGCGGTGTATCGCTTGGTGACGCGCTCGCCCAGGGAATCGGCAGCCCAGGTGTTTACGCCTGCCCAGATTTTGTTCATCTATGGCATCCTCGTATTGTTTTTCTGGGGGTTACTGAATTATACGGCTTTCACCCTTTATATTGCCATGTCTTTGATTAACTTATTTTATATTAGCTCCGTCGGGTTCAAAATGTTCTTGAGTTTGGTGGGAGCGGTGGATCGCAAACGTTATATCCAACCGGAAGATTTAGCCCGTTTAACCGATAATGAATTGCCGGTTTATACGATTTTGGTGCCGGTGTATAACGAACCGGAAATTGTCTCGATGCTGATTAAAGGCTTGGGGCAATTGGACTATCCCCACGAAAAGTTGGATGTCTTATTACTGTTAGAAGAAAAAGATAAAGTCACGATTGAAGCGGCGAAAGCTGCCTGTCCGCCCCATTACATTCGCTTTATTTACGTCCCGGATAGTCAACCGAAAACCAAACCCAAAGCCTGCAACTATGGCCTAGCTTTTGCCCAGGGGCAGTATTTAACCATTTATGATGCGGAGGATATTCCCGACCCGGATCAGTTAAAAAAAGCGATTTTAGCCTTCCGGCAAGGCTCTCCCGATTTGGTCTGTGTGCAGGCGGCTTTGAATTATTTTAACCGGGATGAAAATTTTTTAACCCGGATGTTTACCCTGGAATACTCCTATTGGTTTGATTACTTATTGCCCGGTTTAGAACGGTTGCGCCTACCCATTCCTCTGGGCGGCACCAGTAATCACTTTCGCACGGATCGCCTGTTGGAATTGGGGGGCTGGGACCCGTTTAATGTCACGGAAGATGCGGATTTGGGCATCCGTGCCAGTCAGCGCGGTTACACCGTGGGGGTGATTGATTCGACGACTTATGAAGAAGCAAATTGCCGCTTAAAAAATTGGATTCGTCAACGTTCCCGCTGGATCAAAGGCTATATGCAAACCTGGTTGGTGCATAACCGCGACCCCTGGAAGTCATTAAAAACCTTAGGACTGGGCAATTGGTTGGCCTATCAATTTTTTGTCGGGGGGAGTGTGGTGTGTTTTTTAAGTAATCCGATTTTGTGGTTATTTTTTCTCTATGCGGTCATCTCCCGTGCCCCCTGGTTAGAGCAATTATTCCCCGGCTGGATGGTGTATATTTCTTTATTTAATTTGATTTTAGGCAATAGTATCGGTATTTATTTGAATATGATTGCCGTATTTCGCCGTAAGTATTACCATCTGACTTGGTATGCCTTGTTCAACCCGATTTATTGGTTTCTGCATTCGGCGGCGGCTTATATGGCTCTGTGGCAATTATTTACCAAACCGTTCTACTGGGAAAAAACGATTCACGGCCTCAGTAAAGTCAGTCATGGACAGGCAGCCATCCCCTTAGGCAAAACACCACAACCACAGGGGAATTAGCAGTAAAATGCCGAGGGTGGAAAGGGCAATGGTGGCTGCCATAATGTCCCGATTCAATTGGTGTTCTTCCGCCAAAATTAAGGTGGCCATGGCCGTCGGCATCCCCGCCATCAGCACCAGGGCGAGGCGTTGCCCCCCCTGCACCCCCAACAGGGTCAACCCTACCCCCACCAGCAGGGGCATGACCAGAATGCGCACCAGGGTGGGTAAGGCCGCCAACCGCCACCCCTCTCGCCGCCCACCCAGTTGATATAGCCGCCAGCCGGTGAGGACAAAGGCGGCGCTAATCACGACCGTCACGGCTTGGTCGAGGGCGTGCTCTAGCCAGAGAGGAAAAGCGAGAGAACGGCAGCCATAACTGAGGGCAAATGCCCACAGAGTCGGGACTAAGAAAATTTTTTTCCAGTCATAGCCGCTGGGCGTTTGTTGCGCGCCGAAGTAGCCCGCCACCAGCACGCCGATGCCGTAGGTGCCCAACAGATTATTGGTCAAGCTGTAGCTGACCACCCAGCCCCACGCCTGGGGATCCACCAACCCCGGCACAATGCCCAACCCCACAAACCCGGTATTCACCAGGGTTGCCGCCAGGACGACACTGCCCTGTTCCGGCAGGGACAATTTCTGCGGCCACCAGCGCAAGCCCCCCCAACTCAAGCCCAGATTCACCCCCAGCACCGCCAAGGTCAACAGCGGCACCACCCAGACCAGCCCGTTAAAATCCGTATGCCGCACCAGGGCAAAAATTTGCACCGGCACCCCCACCCAGTACAATGCCCGCCCCAACAGCCGGGGGAACAGGTCCGGCAGCCAGCGTTGGCTGAGCAGTCCCAGCCCTGTCCAAACAATTAACGGGGTATAGACCTGCGCCAGGGATTCCATCTCAATTTCGGTTATTGCCCCTCAATCATTACGGTTTCTTGGACTGTGCCTAAGCCCAGCGCGATTCCACAATAAGATTAGCAGGTTAAACTTAATCCTGACCTGCAGTGCAAGCAGTGCAAGTCCGTACTCAAACTCAAAACGATTGTCAAAGGAGGTAGGTGGTATGGTGTTAGTACGTTGGAGTGATCCCTTCCGCGAATTGGAAACGATGCGGCGGCAAATGGATCGCCTGTTTGACGAAATGCTGCGCCGGGATGAAGACGGCGCTCAAGTTCGCCGGGGGGTGGATTGGATTCCGGCGGTGGAATTGCAAGATACGCCCGATGCTTTGATTTTGAAGGCGGAAATTCCCGGGGTGGAAAAGGAAAATCTGGATGTGAGCGTGACCCGGGAAGCGGTGCAAATTGCCGGTGAACATCGCTTTGAAAAACGGGAAGAAGACAAGGGTACCGTGCGGACGGAATTGCGTTATGGTCGCTTCCAACGGGTGATCCCCCTGCCCGTGCCGGTGGCCCATGACCAAAGTAAGGCCGAATACCGCAACGGCATTCTCACCCTGACTTTGCCCAAAGCCGAAGAAGTGAAAACCCAAGTGTTCAAACCGGCTCTGACCGAAGCGGCTAGCTAAGGGTTCCGGGGCAGCGGTTCATTCGCTCTCTGGAGGGGACGAGTTGAGGGTTGATGCCGACATCCCCCGGCGCTCGCCGGGGGATTTTTACGGCGGGGCATCACTCTGCATAATCTCTAGGTAAATATGTTCCAAACGCACCGGCTGACGGGTAACTGCCGTGAGCGAAATGCCCGGAAACAGGTTGATGATTTGATTCAGTTCTAAAGTTTCCGGCACCCAAAAGACTAAATCTTGGTTGTAATAGCGCAGCGGCCAGCCTAACGCTGCTGCCCGTTGGATGACCGCGTCAGGAGTGGGAGTTTGAATAGTTAAAATTTCCGCAGCATCAATCCATTGACGGAGGGTGGCCAAGCTGCCTTCGGCGGCTAATTTCCCCGCTTTCAAAATGCCGATCCGGTCGCAGATGCGTTCTGCTTCTTCCAGGAGGTGCGTGGTCAACAGTAAGGTCATGCCCTGTTGTTGACAGCGGCGAATTAACTGCCACACTTCAAAGCGGGATTCAATATCTAAACTTGAGGTGGGTTCATCTAAAATCAGCAGCTTGGGTTGGTGAATCAGGGCAATGGCGATGTTTAACCGTCGTTGCATCCCCCCGCTGAGATTTTCGGCCAAACTGTCTGCCCGCGCTGCTAATCCCACTAAACTTAAACATTGCTGAACCCGCCGGGGCAATTCCCGCTCCGGCACCCCATAAATGCGCCCGAAAAAATAGAGATGCTCGGCACAGGTGAGGCTTTGGTAGAGTAAATCTTTTTGGGGGGCAACCCCCAGGAGATAACGGTGTTGCGGTCGCCAGGATTGTCCGGCCAGATAGACTTGGCCTCGATCCGCTTGGAGGAGATGACAAATGATATTAATCAGTGT
>CALHCP010000065.1 GCA_937936705.1 uncultured cyanobacterium
CAACAGTGCCAATAACGCAAATACTCTGGATGTTAGTACAACGGGTAGCACTACCTATACTGATGCCGATACCCTTAGTTTTAGCGCTACGGGGACGGTGGGCGCTCTCGATATTGAAGCGAATGGCAATCTCACCCTAACATCGAACATTAACTCTAATGGGTCTGTCTTCCTAAGATCTACAACAGGGGATTTTGATGGCACCGGTAAGAATATTGTTGCCAAGCAATACGTTTGGATTGAGAATACTGGTAGTTTGAAAATAGGTGATATAACAGTAACGAGTTCGTCATCTGTTGGTATCTCACTAACTCCTTCTACCGGTGCTAAGCTCACCGAACTCAAAGCCGGCAATTTGACGACCGATGGCGGGTCGATCCAGGCTGCTACTACAGATGGTGTGTATAGTACGGATGCATTTGGAAGATTGAAAGAAATTGATTTTGATGACCCTAGTGCCGGGCCGGTGCAAGTGGGCAATGTTACCAGCGGCGGGGGCAAAATCACCTTAGCTAGCCCTGACCCCCTGACACCTCTTAAAGCAGGCATTTTGAACTCCAGTGGTGGGCAGGGGAATATATTCATCGTAGGGAATAAAGTCGAAGTTGATCATATTATTGGCGGTAATAGTAGCACGAGTAGAATAAATATTGGTGCGGTTAGCGGTTTCAAAGCGACCGGACAAGATGCCGGTGGATTCAGTATCAAAACCAAGGGATTGATTGATATTCAGTACGCTAAAACCGGCACATTTACAGTAGGTACCACCACCGGCATTGGCACCAAAGGCAAAATTGCTAATGAGTCAATCACTCTATCCCCAACCCAAACTTTCCAGTGTTTCCCGTCAGACTGCGGTATTTTGAGTGGCATATCCATTCGTCCCACGAATCCTGTTTTTGCAAGTGCTTTCCCGTCTCCCCAGCAAGATCCTCGGCCTGACTTGCAATCAAATCAACCCTCAGGATTAACATATAACAACATAGAATTAGTTCAGTTGTTAGACATATCGGAAGTCCTCAGAACCCAACTAGATGTCGCCACCGAAGAGGGGATTTTCTCGTTGGATGTGGCCTTCGGTGCCGAATTTGCCAACTATTTGGGTGTTAAAGCCGCCAACAACCTTCGCAGTGCGGCCGAGGTGCGACGACTCCTTGAAGAAATTTACAAACAAACAGGGCGCAAGACGGCCATCATCTATTGGGTGCTGGATCAACGTTATCTGAACATTGTACTACTCACACCCGGTGTTCCCCAGGGGGTTGCCCAACGCCAGGGGACACTGGTGGCCTCGGTGGACTTGACAACGGGGATTGTCCAGCAACCGAAAACCGCTCCGCTTACTTATCGGGGGGTACCCGAGGCTCGTCACGATGAAGTTTTGAAAGTGGTGAACCGTTTTCGTAATCAACTGGCAGATGAGCGGTTGCGGGGGAGTAAGGAGTATCTCAAAGATGCTCAAGCCCTCTACCGTTGGCTGATTGCCCCGATTGAACCGGAACTGCAAGCCCAAGGCATTGACACCCTGCTGGCGGTGCCGGATAAGGGGATTCGCCTGATTCCTTTGGCGGCTCTGCACGATGGCCAGCAATTCCTGATCGAGAAATACAACGTTGCGATGACTCCGAGTATCAACCTCATCCCGACCCGCTACCGTTCTCTGCAGGGTGCGGATGTGTTGGCCATGGGAGCTTCCACCTTTGCCAACGAACCTCCCTTGCCCTCGGTACCCACGGAATTGCAAACCATCACCAGCCTCTGGCCGGGTAAGTATTTCTTAAATCAAGACTTTACCCCGGAGCGGCTGGTGCAAGAACGCAAAGCGGGTCAGCAAAGAATGGTACACCTGGCCACCCACGCCACCTTCAAACCCGGGGATTTGAGCAATTCCTACATTGCCTTTGGTAATAACGAAAACCTCCCCATCACCCGTCTGCGGGAACTGTCTTTGCAGGGGGTGGAACTGCTGAGCTTGGGAGCCTGTCGCACCTTGATCGGGGATGCAACCGGCACCGACCAAACCGTGGAATTTGGTTTTGCCGGCTTGGCGGTGAAAACCGGGGTGGAAACGGTGGTTGCTTCCCTGTGGAACGTGGATGATACCGCTACCTTGGCCCTGATGACCGAATTTTACCGCTTCCTGAAAAAAGTCCCGATCAAGGCTGAAGCCCTGCGGGAAGCCCAACTCGCTTTGATGCAAGGGCAGACCAAGGTGGAGGGCGGCCAACTGCGTTTGGTGACCCGCAGTGGGCAAAGCATCCCCTTACCGCCGGAACTGGCTAAGATAAAGGACTTAGACTTCTCCCATCCCTACTTCTGGTCTGGGTTTAGCATGATTGGTACCCCCTGGTAATATCCGGTTCCAGCATGACCCATTCCCACGAACCGGTCTTACTCCATCTCCCTGTCCATTGATTGATAGGCACCTCTACGAATTGGCACCGGTAGAACATCATCTCGCCGGCATACCGAGTTGATGGAGAAACGGGGGCTGCGCCCCGGCGACCGCTGATTCCTAATAGAGAACTGTCAAAATTTAACATTACGTTACTTTTGGCGACTGGGGGGAACCCCTTGACCTACCCTGAAGGAAACCCCTGACTGGAGTTGGTTCCTATGACCTTACCTTTGCTCAGCTACCGACCTACGACCCAAAACCATCGGGTACGGAACTTTGGCCGCGCCGAAGTGAACGAAGACAGTCCTCGGATTTATCGCCTGGAGGATGTGGGCACCCCCGATGAGATGACCGGATTGATTTGGGCAGCCTACCGGCAAATTTTTAGCGAACACGTGATCTTGAAATCCTGCCGCCAAGTCACCCTGGAATCCCAGTTAAAAAATCGGGCGATTACCGTGCGGGATTTCATTCGGGGTTTAGCCCAATCCGACCCGTTTTACCGCCTGGTGGTTGCGACGAATAATAACTATCGCCTGGTGGATGTGTGTTTGCGGCGGATTTTAGGCCGGCAAGCCTACAATCAGGACGAAACCATTGCCTGGTCAATTCGGATTGCCACCCAGGGATTTAACGGCTTTGTGAATGAATTAGTGGACAGCGACGAATATACGGAAAACTTTGGGGATACGGTCGTGCCTTACCAACGCCGCCGGCGGGAAGGCCGTCCCTTTAATTTGGTCACGCCCCGCTATGGCAGCGATTATCGCGCCAAAGAAGGCATCGGCCAAATTGACTGGAACCATGTGATGATTCGTTACTACCAAAAACGGGCGCAAGAGCGCAGGCAACGGTTCCCCCAAGCGGGCGATCCGCAACAGTACCGTACCTTGGCGCGCCAAGTCGATACCCGTCCCCAAGCCAAAACCGCCGTTACCGTCCAGGAGCTGGACTTTTTGGCAAAGGTGCCCCGGCGGCGTTAGTGAAGGCTTGGTTGCTCGCGGGGGGCATGCTGCTGGTGGGGGCGGAATCCGGGGCGGCACTCCAGGTGGTCTATCCCCCCAACGGGCATCAAACCACGTCCCCGCGCATTTTCCTAATCGGTACCCACTCCCCTAGGGAACCCGTGCGGGTTAACGGGGAAGTAGTTTTGCGTTCACCCGCCGGGCATTTTGCCCCCAGTGTGCCGTTAACCGTTGGCAATAATACAGTCCAAATTGCTGCCGGTTCCCAGTCTTTAACCCTGAATATCCGGCGCAGTCTGCCCCACCGACCGGCTACCCCTTTGGTTCCGGCGGTAGATGTGGCGCGTTTACCGGGGGAACCCCTGTGTTTTCAAGCGGTGTTGCCGCCCACCGATGGGGTGAAACTGCATCTGGGGCAATGGCAGGTGGATCTATTGCCCGTGCCGACTACGCCCTTGGCCGGTAATGAGACTGTATTAATGAACGGCCTGGTTGACCCTGCCGGAGATAGCCATACCACGTATAAAGGCTGTCTGCGCATCAACCAACCGGGGGTCTGGGGGCAACCCCAACTGGTCTGGGGGGGGCAGCAATGGCTCAGCCCCGGCAAGGTCACCATTCTGAACCCGGATCGTTTGGAGGTGGCCACGCTGATTCAGGAAGGCATCGCCCGCACCGGGCCGAGTACCGACTATTCCCGCTTGACCCCCCTGCCGGTGGGCACCCAAGACCAAGTGATTGCTCAAGTCGGCGACTGGGTACAACTGCGCTACGGCGGCTGGCTGCAGCGGCGGCAGGTTCGCACTCAAGTCACCAGCTATGCCCCCCAAGCCATCGTGCGGGGGGTACACAGCCGCATTGGGGCAGACTGGACCGAAATTGATTTCCCTTTGACTAGCGCCGTCCCTATTGAAATTCACCAGGAACCGGGGGTGATGGATTTGACCCTGTGGCATACCACTGCCCAAACCGATACCATTCGCCTCGATGACGGACCAGCCGTGCGCACCTTCACCTGGCAGCAAATTACTCCCCAGCAGGTGCGTTACCGCTTTTTTTTACACGCTGCGCAGGCGTGGGGTTATCGGCTCAACTATCAGGAGCATCGGTTAATTTTAGCCATCCGCCATCCCCCCCCGCTCCGCCCCAATTCCTTACAGGGAATCAAAATTTTACTGGATCCGGGGCATGGGGGCGATGAAGATTTAGGCGCCTTAGGGCCGGACGGTACCCCCGAAAAACAGGTGAATTTACAGGTGGCTTTATTATTAGCCGAACAACTCAAAAGACGGGGAGCCACGGTGATTTTGACCCGCACCACCGATGTGGATGTGGGGCTAGGAGAGCGGGTCGCCCTGATCCAAAACCAAGCCCCCCATTTGGCCTTAAGTATTCATTACAATGCTTTACCCGATGCCGGTGATGTTTGGCAGACGCAGGGAATCGGCACCTTTTGGTATCACCCACACAGCCATGATTTAGCCGTCTTTTTACATAAGTACCTAACCCAGAAAGCCCAACGTCCCAGTTATGGCATTTTCTGGAATAATCTCGCCTTAACTCGCCCGACCGTTTGCCCGGCGGTTTTATTAGAATTAGGATTCATGATTCATCCCCAGGAATTTGAATGGCTGATCCAGCCGCCGGCGCAAATCAGACTCGCACAAACCCTAGCGCAGGGAATTGAAATCTGGTTACGCAAATCCGTTCGTTAATGGGCACCTCTATTGATGCGAACCCGCCGAAAATCATCTCACGGGCCTACCGACTTGCCGGAGAACCCAAGTCGGGGGCTGCACCCCGGCGACCGCCGTTCCCTAATGTACTTTTTGCCAAGGGTCTAACACATCTTTGATCAGAGCCTCTTCAATCCAGACTCGGCAAACCACCATTAAGGGCAAAGCTAAAATCAATCCCGACAAACCCAAAAAAGTGGTAAAGAAAATCTGGGCTATCAGGGTGATCGCCGGCGGTAATTCCAGTTGTTGAGACATCACATAAGGAGTCACTAAATAGGCATCGGTTTGCTGAATAAAGAAGTATAAAATCACCACAGCAATCGCCTTCCAAGGGGCATCTAAGCTGGCAATTACCGTGGGCGGGATCAAGCTCAGGGTTGGGCCGATGTTAGGGATTAAATTAAATAAACCGGCAATCAAAGCATGAGCAAAATATAGACGCACCCCCAGCAGTGATAAACCGATAAAACTTAAAACGCCCACGACCGACATCGCCGTCAGAGTACCCACCATCCATGCCCGCAAATTGACTTCACACCGTTTGAGAATCGTATTGGCTCGATTGCGGTAAAAAGAGGGAAACATACGGATAAAACCCTGGCGATAGGTGGCAGGGTCGGCCAAAAACATCACCGCCAAAACCAGGATTAAGATAATAGATAAAATCCCCCCAATCGTGTCGAAAAAGAAGTTAAGACCGCGACTGAGCAGCGGATTAGCAAACGCCTGCAACTGGCGGAGCAGTTCACCATTGGTAGAAAAATCAAATACAGTTTCCCCCAGCATAGCCACTTGGATTTCTTCGAGCCATTTCCCGACCGCTTGAAAGCCCTTGGGCAAGAGTTTTACCAGTTCTTCAAACTCTCTAGTAAAAGGGGGAAGAATTAAACTGACTAAGGTGACAATAACGGCGAGTAAAGCCAATAGAGTTAAGGCAATGGCAATCCCTTGAGCAATTCGCCAACGACGTAAAAAATTAACCACTCCATCCAAGGCCACCGCCACTAAAACAGAGGCAAACACCAATAGCAATAAAAACCGAATTTCCCACAGAATATAGAGCGAAATCAACAGGAGCAGTAAACCGAACCATTCCCCCAATTTCATAGCAGCTCTCGGCCTAGCACGGGTTGCAGGACATCTGGAATCTGGATTTGACCATCCGGTTGTTGATATTGTTCCAAAATGGCAGCCATCGTTCTCCCGACGGCTAAAGCCGAACCGTTTAACGTATGGACAAATTCGGTACCTTTTTTACCCGCTTCCCGATAACGAATCCCCGCCCGACGGGCTTGAAAATCGCCAAAATTAGAGCAACTGGAAATTTCCCGGTAGGTTTGTTGGGCGGCCAACCATACTTCCAAGTCATAGCATTTTTGCGCCCCAAAGCCCAAATCCCCGGTGCATAATTCCACCACTCGGTAGGGCAGTTTTAAGGCTTCTAAAAGGCTGGCGGCATCCTGCACCAACTGTTCATGTTCCTGCGCCGAAGTTTCCGGGTGGACGAGCTTCACCAATTCCACTTTATTAAACTGATGTAAACGAATTAAACCCCTGGTGTCCCGGCCATAGCTCCCTGCTTCCCGACGAAAACAGGGCGTCCAGGCGCAGTGATAAATGGGTAATTGCTCGGCGCTTAAAATTTCATCTCGGTATAGATTCGTGACGGGTACTTCCGCGGTGGGAATTAACCATAAATCATCTTCCCGACAGGCAAAACTTTCCTGACTAAATTTCGGCAATTGCCCCGTACCGGTCAGCGCTTGACTGTTCACCAAAAACGGCGGCAAAACTTCCAGATAACCCCGTTGAATATGCTGATTCAGCATCCATTGGATCAACGCCCGCTCCAGTGCCGCCCCGGCTCCCCAGAGGGTGACAAAGCGGCTTTGCGCCATGCGGGTTGCCCGCTCGGTTTCAAATAAATGTAATCTTTCGGCAATCTCCCAATGGGGCAAAACATTTGGATTTTGTTGATGATCGTGTTTATATTCATCCCCCCAACGCCACCGCTCCACATTCGCGGTTTCATCTGAACCGATGGGTACATCTTGAGCAGGTAAATTGGGCAATTGCAGTAATAATTCCTGAAGTTTTTGTCGGAGTTCCCGTTCTGCTTGCTCCAGAGTTGCTAAAGTTTGTTTAATCTCTTGTCCCCGTTGTCGGAGCGGGGTCAGACTGCTCTCATCCCCACCGGCGCGCATCCGTTGACCGACTTGCTTGCCAATCTCATTACTTTCCGCTTGCAGTTGCGAGCGCTGTTTTTCCAGGGAACGCACCTGTTCATCGAGGTTGAGAATGGGTTGTAAGTTCACTTCGCCCTGGCGGGTGGCCAATCGTTCTGCCACCTGGGCAGGCTGCTCCCGGATGAACTTAATATCTAGCACGATGGTTTGAGCGATGCACCATCCCTGATTGTACCGGAAGCGGGTTCAAAACTCGTACAGCCTGGACAGGGCCCGGCGGGATTCACGGCACATCGGACTAACTCTGACAGGGCATTATACCGACAGCGACCATCCCCGATAATCCATCGCCCCTGCCAGCGATTCCGGTCGGGATGGGCGGTTTGGACTAACAAAGACATCTTATGAAGTTGATAACGCCCCCCCCGATATTGATAGCAATGTCGCCGTTCTAGAACGGTGTACAGTTGGCCGTTGACTTCCACAGGACTACCCGGTTGGGGACGGTCGGGCAACCAAAATTCCCCCAAAGATTCGGCGGATTGACTCAGTAAAATGTGCGTCGGCACAGACTCCGGTGACATAGGGAACCAATTATCCGTGTATTCAATTTACCGCAAGGGCTTGGGGGTGTAACTGCCCCGAATAAAGTGACCCACATCCTGATAAAATTCCCGCTCCTGGGGGTCAGGATGGACTGCCATGCGTTCCAGAGATTTTTGTCCCAAAAAATAAGCGCAGGCCGATTGGTTCATATAACCATAGGTGATGCCGCCGTTGAGATATTCGCGAAAGCGCCGGTGGCGTTCTCCTTGTACGGCAATCGGTTCATCCAATTCTAAGTAGTATTCAATTTCAATGCCTGCATGACGTTTTTGGGCGGCTTGGGCCGCTTGGGCTAAATCCACGCCCTTTTGATAAAACATATAATTGGGTTGCAAAAAAGCCAGGTCGAAATAATAGTTTTGATAGTCATCTAAAAGGTGAATGTTATAGCTACTATAAAAGGGAATCCAAAAGAATTGATAACCCCTTTGATGAATAAAGGGTCGTAATTCTTTCAGTAACCAATGGTCATCCACTTCCCAACTGCGAAACACGGTTTCAAACATCCAATAGATGCCTAAAATATGTACATATTCACAGGAGGGTAGGCGTTTTTGCAGTTCTTCAATAAACCAACGACAAGCAGCCAGGCGTTGGCGGGTCGCCTGGTCTAAGTTTTGCCCCTGGGTAGAGAAATTCCAACCCGACCGGCCAAAATCCCTTTGGGTAATATGGGGATAAGGAATCATGAAGATCACATTCCGGGGGTGGGCTAAAGGCTGGGGAATATGGGGGATGAATTCCCTGATGGTGCGGTTTAAGGTAGCCACCGAATCGGCATAAAAATCCAGCAATTCTTCCCACTCTTGGCTGCCCGCCGGTTGGGGAGAGCAAGCGGCAAAAAAATCCCCTTCCCCACTCATACTGGTTCCCAGATTAATATCCGCCCGGTAATCCCGGCCATTTTTACTGGCGATATTCAAAAATAAAAAGGAGTCAAATAACCAATTTTGCCAAACTCCGTGCGATTGATGGGCAACATAAAATTTGAGGTCCTCTACCGTCCAAGGATGTCGGGCGTTGCCATACATTAAAACCAGATGATGGAGATAATTCAATGCGGGTTGTTTGGGGGGAAAATAGGGCATCGAGGTCGGGTCAAGTTGCCATCATACATTTTAGTATTTTTAGGGAACCTTGATGAATTGGGAACCAGCGGTCGCCGCCCCCGTCTCCGGTTCTTCATGAACTCGGTGTGCCGGCGAGATCAGTTGCTCCTGGTTCCAATCAACAGAGGTGCCCTTTAAGGAACCTCTACTCATTGGGAATAGGCGGTCGCAGGGGCGCAGCCCCCGCTTTGGTTCTCCGTAATTTGGGCGTTCTGGCTAGAGAATTTCCCCTTGGTTCCCATAAGTATAGCAATCCTAAATGAATTTAGAATGGCAGTCGCAGGGACGCAGTCCCCGACCTTGGTTCTCGGAAATCTTTGTTCGCCAATCCGGTTACATTGCTATAGAGGTGCCCTTTAGTATATAGGACGGAGATTTCCCCATATCCGATGAAAACGATCTTATTCCTCAGTAATGGCCATGGGGAAGACTTAAACGCCAGCTTAATCGCCCAAGCCTGCCAAAAGGGGGGGGCAACGGTGCTGGCCTTGCCGCTGGTAGGGGCAGGACAAGCCTATCGCCGCCTCAGCATTCCGCTCATTGCACCGACCCGTACCCTCCCGTCGGGGGGCATTTTTTATATGAATCCTGGGTTACTGGTGCGCGATGTGCTCGGGGGATTGTTGACCCTCACGTGGCAACAGTGGCGGGCATTACAACGGGTGGCGGCGGCCTGTGACCTGTTGGTGGCGGTGGGGGATGGGGTGCCCTTGACCTTTGCCCGCCTGTCGGGACGACCCTATGTGGCGTTTATTGTCTCCACCTCGAGCTATTACGAAGGCAGGTTGAAACTGCCGGGGTTGACCTGGTGGGGGTTAACCTCTCCCCGCTGTCGGCAGGTGTTTACCCGGGATGCCTTGACCGCCCAACAGCTGCAAAAACGGGGTATGAACAAGGCCGTATTTGCCGGTTATCCGATTATGGATGGCTTCGAGTCGCCGGGTCAACCTTTAGATGTGCATAATCACAACCCGGTGATTGCTTTGTTACCGGGGAGTCGTTTGCCGGAAGCGCAAGCTAATTTGCAGCTTTTATTGCGCTTTTCTGAGTATTTATTGCGCTTACGGCCACAGGTGCAAATCTGGGCAGCCTTAGTTTCAGGCTTCACGGATGCGGTGTTGCTTGAATTGGCCAGACAACAGGGGTGGCAGTATGAGAATGAACAATTACGTTGTCCTGCGGGGGTAGTGCATCTTTCCCGGAACCGCTTTGTGGATATTCTCCAGGCCAGCCGGGTGGTGGTGGGAATGGCCGGGACTGCCATCGAACAGGCGGTGGGGTTGGGGAAACCGGTTGTGCAAATTCCCGGTCAAGGCCCGCAGTTTACCTACCGTTTTGCCGAAGCCCAAATGCGGTTATTGGGAACTTCCGTCCGGACGGTGGGTAAGGGAGCGGCGGGAGCAGCCGAGTTACAACAGGCCGCCGCGTGGGTGGACCGGGTGATCGATGACCGGGATTACTTCAACCAATGTCGGCGTAACGGTCAAGAACGGGTGGGACGGGGCGGCGGCGCCTTGGGAATTGCCCAAGCACTCCAGCGTTTACTGGGCGATTAGCGCCGTCGATCATTCGTCAAGAGAATCACATAGTACAGCAGGTTCATCACCGCTTGCACGGCGGCAGCCACATAGGTAAGAGCGGCGGCATTCAAAACCGCATTCACCCCGGTCATTTCCTGGGTATCTAAAATGCCTTCCGCCACCAACAGTTTTTTCGCCCGGTGACTGGCATCAAACTCCACCGGCAGGGTGACCAGGGAAAACAGAGCCACCAGGGCAAAGACCGCCACCCCCACCCAAGCGAGAATCCGCAGGGAACTGAAGATGAATCCCACGAAAAATAACAGCGGCCCCAGCCAACTGCCCACAATCACGCCTGGGACAATCGCCGAGCGAAATTGCAGGGGAATATACCCCTGGGCGTGTTGGATGGCATGACCGGCTTCGTGCGCCGCCACCCCCACAGAGGCCACCGTCGCCCCGTCATAAACCGTCGGACTCAGGCGCAATTCGCGAGTCAGAGGGTTGTAATGGTCGCTCAAAAAGCCGTCCACCCGCTCGACCCGCACATTCCTCAACCCATACCGATCCAGCAATATCCGGGCGGCACGGGCACCGGTCAGGCGGGTGCCCACTTGGGAATACTGTTGAAAAGCAGATTGTACCCGCATTTGCGCCCACAAGCCCAACAGTAAAGCCGGTAAGGCCAGAATCAAGTACAACGGGTCAAAGTAAAACATGGTCATTGTCGATCAACATCATTACTTTTATGTTAAGCAACCGCCCGCCCTAATGGATTAGGGATAACCGTCCTCAGGTATTCGTGTAAATACGAAACCGCTCAAGGGTTAATTGCGCTACCTGCTCCGGCATCGCTTGATTTTTAGGAAGTTCATAAATGGGAACTCGACCGTAAAAAGCCGCCCACAAGCTGTAGGTACTCGGTGGCCCAATCAGGTAGTCACAGCGGGCTAAGCTGTACAAATCTTCAATCATTTGTCCCGTGCCAAAATGAATATTCAATCCCGTGAACTCATCTATCTGTGAACGGTAATCTTCGTCAGAACAAATCAGAAACCCTACTTTTTGATTGGGGAGTAAACTGGCCATTTTTTCCATGAGCAATCGCCAATTTGTTAGGGGGTAAATATAGGCTCCATTTAATAGTAAACGGTAATCCCCTGCGCGAATATGCAGACCCACCAAAACATCATATCTTTCCCGTAAGGGTTGCATTAAGTTTTCAATATTCTCTTGATATTTAGGCAGGGGAGTGAAGTATTCCCGCACCACAGATTCGTGTTTTTTCATACTTTGGCTGGCACGCACATACCACCCCTGGATGAGAACCAATTTGGTTTCGGTATGCACTACATCTTCTAACATTAAACAGGCATGATTCACCGGTTCGTATCCCTGGATAATCTGCCACCCGCGGGGCGGCGATTTCAGCCGATTGAACCACTGGCGCCCGTATTCCCAGGGGAGCGGCAGGTAACTGAATATATCTCTTTTGGCTGGAAAGCGCACCAGATAGGGGTTGATGGCCGTGCCGGTGAAATGCCGAGCATATTTCCCAAAGGCTAAATCCACCACCGGCCGCCCGGTTTCATACCCATAGGCAATCAGGTGACTGAGCAGGGCTAAGCGATTACCCAGTTGCCCAAACCGACAGGTGGAAATCAGCATTTAGCTTCCCGGACGCACCATCAACCCAGCCAATTTATGCTTTTCGCCGATCAATTCTACCCCCCGTTGGTTGGCGGCCAAGTGGCGCAAAATTTGGTAAACGGTTTCAATCTGGTCATCGGCTTGCACGTGTTGTGCCAGCTCGACTAAAGTTAAGCCGTGGGGATATTCCCGGATGGTGTTGAGTAATTGCCGTTGCAGTTGGAGAATGGCACCGGCGGCCTTTTTGCCCGCTTCCACCCCCGGTTGATGGTAGGCATTGACATGAATTAACGAAGCATATAATCCTACGGCGCGTTCATAGAGAGCAATCAGCGCCGCTACGGTTTTCGGGGTGACTTCGCGGATGGTGATGGTAATGGATTCGCGGCCCTTTTCGTACAAGGCTTGCCGAGTTCCCTGCAAGAAACCGGATAAATAATCCCCGGTGGTAATCCCCGGTTCGATTTCCCAATCGCCACTCTCCCGGTCTTTTAAGACTTCGATAAAGGTGGCAAAGAAATTGTTTAACCCCTCCCGCAGTTGTTGCACATAGGCGTGTTGGTCGGTTGAGCCTTTATTCCCGTAAACGGCAATCCCCTGATTAACAACATGGCCGTCTAAATCTTTTTCTTTGCCCAGGGATTCCATCACCAACTGTTGTAAATAGCGGCTGAGCAAAGCCAGGCTATCTTTGTAGGGCAAAATCACCATATCTTTGCGCCCTTGCCCCTGCCCCGCCGCGTACCAGGCCAGAGCCAACAGCGCCGCCGGATTTTGCCGCACATCGGCAATCCGGGTGGCTTGATCCATCTCCCGTGCCCCCCGCAGCATCTCCCGGATGGGAATCCCCTGCAAGGCCGCCGGGACTAAACCCACCGTGGCCAATTCCGAGGTGCGCCCCCCCACCCAGTCAAACATGGGGAAGCGCGCCAGCCACCGCTCCGCCTGCGCCGTTTGATCCAAATGACTCCCGGCCATGGTCACGGCCACCGCCTGCGGCGCAAACAACCAGTCCCGTTGGCGAAAGACCCGTTGCAGTTCCCACATGCCGTTGCGGGGTTCCGGTGTCCCCCCCGATTTGGAGGTGACTAAAATCAGGCTGGTCTGCAAACGGTCACCCAAATAGGCCACTAAGCGGTCAATCCCCGCCGGGTCGGTATTGTCAATAAAATGAATGGCCAAGGGAGGATGCACCGGTGCCACCGCTTGACTGACAAACTGCGGCCCTAGCGCCGAACCCCCAATCCCAACTGAGACAATATCGGTGAATTTTTCCCCGTTGGCGGCGCGAATCTCCCCCTGATGCACCTGCTGGGCAAACTGCTCCACCCGGTCAACCGACTCGCGAATGTCCCGCTGAATCTCCGGCGTCGGAGCTAAATCCGGGTCACGCAACCAATAGTGACCGACCATGCGCTGCTCATCCGGGTTGGCGATACTGCCCGCCTCCAGATTCGCCATGTCCTGAAACGCCCGGATGAAACGGGGGTGCAGTTCCCGTAACAAGTCTGCCGTCAGACTGGCGACCCGGCTCACATCCAGATAAAGTTCCAAACCCGGATGGTAGTACAACCAATCCTGATACCGTTGCCAGAGCGTTTGTGACATGACACATTTCCCCCCAAATGACCCGGCGATTTTATCCTAACACCTCCCGGCCCAGCGAGCCGCCAGCCGCAACATTTGCCCCGCCAGCACCGCCGCCCCAAAGCCATTGTCAATGTTCACCACCGCCACCCCCGGCGCACAGCTGTTTAACATGGTTAACAAAGGGGCCAACCCCTGCCACTGCGCCCCATAGCCAATGCTGGTGGGCACCCCGATCACCGGCACTTGGCTCAACCCGGCCACCACCGAGGGTAAGGCTCCCTCCATCCCCGCCACCACGATCAGCACATCGCAGGGCTGCATCTCCGGCCAACGTTGCAAGAGACGGTGAATCCCCGCCACCCCCACATCCGTAAAAGTCTGACTGGGAAAACCCAGGTATTGCAAGGTCACGACGGCTTCCTGGGCGACTTTTTGATCCGCCGTCCCCGCCGTAATCACGCCCACCAGTCCAGGCTGGTTCACAACGGGGGTACCCAGCAAAACAATTTCCGCCACCGGGTCGTAGGTACAATCAGGCAATTGGGCTTGAATCTCCTGGGCGACCGCAGGACTGATCCGGGTCGCCAGCGCCAGCCCTGATTTTTCATACATGCGCTGTAAAATAGCAGCAATTTGACCAGGGGTTTTCCCCAGTCCCCAGACGACTTCGGGAATGCCGGTGCGGGTTTGCCGCTCCAGGTCTAAATGGGCGAAATCACCGGTATTATTCTGGAACATAGCCCCCGAAAATCGCCAAGCCGAACCATTGCCAGACTGCGGCCACCGCCTCGAAGCCGGCGGCTTTGAGTAAATCCAGTTGGTCGGCCAAGGTGGCCAGTTGGTCCGGGTGGGAATAACCGCAGGGGACGACCGTCCCCCGGGCGGGAATGGGGGCAACAGCGCTCTCTTCCTGGCGCACCCGTTGATACAAAGTCGCATGCCACGGATGGGGGGCTAAAACCGGGTCGGCGTTCCAAAAGCAGCCGCCGGGGCGCAGATGGGCGAAAATTTGCCGGAATAGCTGCGCTTTCATGGCATCGCTCAAGTGGTGAATCGCCAAAGAGGAGACACAGGCATCCACCGGCGCAATCGGGGGAAAGGCCTGGGGATCCAGTGCCCAAGCGCCGAAATCGGCCGTGATGAAAGTGGTTTGCGCCGGGGGTAATTTCTGTTGCGCCTGCATGAGCATTTCCGGGGAGTAGTCCATCGCCGTAATCTGCACCTGGGGTAAGCGTTGCCGGATGCGGGCACTCAGATTGCCGGTGCCGCAGCCCAAATCCAGTATCCGTTGTGCCGTCGGCGGCACACACCGACTCAGGGCGGTCAAAAGCTCGTCATAATGGGGAAGCAGGGTGCGGATGCCCTGGTCAAAGTCCCCCCGGTGGGCAAAGACTTCCCCCGGTCGAATCGTCGCTGCCACGGTTTTGGTTTCCTGATGTTTCCTCTCTACGACGATAACCCAACCCGGCATACCCCGGTGATGACCTATGCCTTGATCACCGTCTGCCTGGTGGTATTTTTCTATCAGACCCGCTTGGATGAACCGGGATTAAAACTGTTTATCCAAACCTGGGCATTGATTCCCCAAGAATTATTCGCTGATTTTCATCGGGAAATGATGACTTTGGTCAGCTCCCAATTTCTGCATGACAGTCTTTGGCATTTAGTGGGGAATATGTGGTTTTTGTGGCTATTCGGCAACAATTTAGAAGATGTTTTGGGACGCTGGGTGTTTTTGTTTTTTTATCTGTGCTGCGGCGGGCTGGCGGCTTTGGTGTATGCGGTGGTGATCCCGGCTTCGGGCATTCCTCTGATTGGCGCCAGTGGAGCCATCGCCGGGGTGATGGGCGGGTATATTGTCCGGTTTCCCCAGGCGCACATTCACACCCTGCTCATCGTCGTGATTTTTTTCACCATCGTGCGGATTCCGGCGGTGGTGTATTTGGGGTTTTGGATTCTTTGGGAAACCTTGCGGGCCGCCACGGTCAGTCCGGGGCAACCGGGGATTGCCTATCTGGCGCATGTGGTCGGTTTTCTGGCGGGAGTCATTCTCCTGCCTTGGCTCCCGGAGCGGCAAGACTGAGCAACTCGACAAGAGGAGCGGTCAGATCACAGTAAGATGAAAGGGCATTCTCTTCCCCTTGATTTCCTATGCAAGCCGTGGAACTCCCTGATGCGCCACCGCCGGTGGAATTAGATGGAGCCAACCAGATTTTGGTGGTGGAAGATGAGGATTTGATCCGAGAAATGTTGGCGCTTTCCTTGACCGAGGAAGGCTACCATGTCACGTCGGTCGCGGACGGACGAGCCGCCTTGGGGCTGTTGCTCCAAGCCGATGGCACCGTGCAAGCACCGTTATTTGACTTGGTGGTGCTGGATTTGATGCTGCCCCAGGTGAACGGCTTGGATTTGTGTCGCTTGCTGCGGCGGCAGGGCAATCCCACCCCGATTTTGATCCTGAGTGCCCGCAGCAGCGAAACCGACCGGGTTTTGGGTCTGGAGGTGGGCGCTGATGATTATCTCATCAAACCCTTTAGTACCCGCGAACTGATCGCCCGCTGTCGGGCACTGCTGCGGCGGCAACGGCAGAGTTATCTGCCCCCGCCGACGGTTTTGCATTACAAAGATATTGCTCTCTATCCCCAGCAATGCCGGGTGACGGTGCGCAATCAGGTGGTGAATTTATCCCCCAAAGAGTTTCGCCTGCTGGAATTGTTTATGAGCTACCCCCGCCGGGTCTGGTCACGGGAAAATCTGCTGGACCGGGTGTGGGGGCCGGACTTCGTGGGTGACAGCAAAACGGTAGATGTCCATATCCGCTGGCTGCGCCAAAAACTGGAACTCGACCCCAGTCATCCCGAATACATCCTCACGGTACGGGGCTTTGGCTACCGCTTTGGTTAATGGAATGGGGTCTGCTGGTTCTGGGGTTGGCACTGGGGGGCGGTCTGGGTTGGTGGTGGGGACGGCGGCAGTTGGCTGCTGCCACCCCGGCTCCCCTGCCCTGGGCGGCGATGTTTGCCAGTCTCCCCTGGGGTTGCTTGCTGGTGGACGAGGAAAATCAACTGCTGCTGTGTAATCCCGCCGCGCAAGACCTCCTCTGTCTATCGCGGTGGCAACCCGGTCAACCCCGCCTGCTCCTGGAATTAGTCCGTTCCTATGAACTCGACCAACTGATTCAACAAACCCGCAACCAAACCACCCCTTGTGTGACGGAATGGGCGTTTTATCCTCCCCCTGCCGAAGCCGCACCGGTTCCCATCCCCCTGCGGGCAACCAGCCAGTTGTTGACCGCCGGGTATGTGGTGGTTTTTTTGGAAAATCGGCAGACCTGGGTAGAACTCACGCAAGCCCGCGAGCGTTGGGTGACGGATTTAACCCACGAGTTGAAAACTCCCCTGACCGCCATGAAATTGGTGGCCGAAGCCCTGGAGCAGCGTCTCGACCCCCCCTTGCAGAATTGGGTCACGCGCCTGCTGGGGGAAATCAAACGCTTGATTGACTTAGTCCAAAATTGGCTGGAAGTGGCACAGGGTCGCAGCTCCAGCCCCAATCCCCTGCCGGTGGACTTACCGGCGTTGGTGCAGGACGTGTGGCAGACCTTGGAACCCCTGGCCCGACGCAAACAGATCCACCTGGTTTACAGCGGGCCGGCCAGCCTCTGGGTATCGGGGGATGAACGGCATCTCTACCGCATGTTGTGCAATGTCCTCGACAACAGCATTAAATACAGCCCCGCCAACGGCTCGATCCGCTTAACCATTACCCCCCAAATGGCGCAAGAACGGGTGCAGATCGAGGTAATTGACCAAGGGCCTGGGTTTCCCCCCGCCGACATCCCCCACTTGTTTGAGCGGTTTTACCAGGGGCAAATTCATCCCCAATTCCATGAGAGTGGCATAGGGTTGGGTTTAGCGATCGTCCGACAAATTGTTACCGCCCACGGGGGGCAAGTGACAGCGGCCAACCATCCGGAAGGGGGCGCCTGGCTACAGATTCAACTGCCCCGAACCGCCGCACCCTTGGATGCCCCTCCCGACAAGGAGCGGTAATACCAGGTGCCGACCCCGCCGATAAATCCGCCGTACACCAGCAACTGCAACAGATACAGGTGATCCCGATACCCCAGCAAGACCTTCAGCAACACCCCCGGCCATTGCTGATCCGGCAACCAACTGGAGGTATCCCAGACCAGCATGCCCAACCCCACCCCGGCGTCAGCCACAGCTTTACTCCCATGGAGCAGACTACTGACCAGCAATCCCCCCACAATCAACAACAAACCACTCCCCATGACCCGGAAAAAAGCCCCCAGAGGCAGCCGCATCCCCAGACCGAACAGCAGATAACCCACCAGGACAGCACCGGCCACCCCCGCCAGCGCCCCCGCCACCGGCAACCACCCCTGGCTGAATTGCGCCCCGATAAACACCACCGTTTCCAGCCCCTCCCGCGCCACCGCCGCCGCCACCAGCAGGCCAATTCCCCAGCCCTGTTCTTGCTGCTGCACCTGTTGGCGCACCGTTCCTGCCACCGCCCGCCCCTGCCGGGTCATCCACAGCAACATCCAGGTCAGCAATCCCGCCGCCAACAGTTCCAAGCCCGCCTCCACCCCGTACTGCCAGCGCGGGCGCATAGAGGTCAGCGACTGCAACACCACCATCAACAGCCCGCCCCCCAGCAAACTCAGCCCCAAGCCTCCTAGAACCCCCACCCCGACCCAAGGGTACCAATCTTGGCGGTGGGTTTGCCCCAATACGGTCAACACCAGCCCCACCACCAACGCCGCCTCAACCCCCTCCCGCAGGGTGACCAGCAAACTGGGGAGCGCTAACAGCCAATCCTCCATCGGCAACCCTATCCTCAACTACCCCTTCACCCTAGCCAAACCCATCCCCCCCTCTCACCCAATATGCAGTTAAAGTACAAAAACAATACCCCCAAGGGAATTCGAATCCCTGTCGCCTCCGTGAAAGGGAGGTGTCCTAGTCCACTAGACGATGGGGGCAAATTTGGCATTGCATTTACTACCTTAACTAATTGGGGGCAAATCTGTCAATTGACCCGCCGGCCGCTGCCCCTAAGGGCGATACACCGGCAGCGTGAAGTGAAAGGTACTGCCCCGTCCCGGTTCCGACTCGACCCAAATGCGGCCGTAGTGCGCCTGCACAATCTGGCGACAGACCGCCAACCCCAGCCCATAACCCGCTTGATTGTCCTGGTTTTCCAGGCGGGTTTTCGGCTGAAAAATCCGCTCGTGATCCGCAGGGGCAATGCCGGGGCCATTGTCCGCCACCGTGACTTGCATTTTCAAGGTGGTGCTGTGCAATGTACTGATACTGATACGACCGCCGGGGGGGG
>CALHCP010000066.1 GCA_937936705.1 uncultured cyanobacterium
CCGGGCATTTTCGGGCTGCCATCCAAACCGTACTCTGCCCCCAACGGAGGATTCGCCATGTAACCCAATGGGAAAACCCAAATTTTCAAGCATTCAGCGACAGGGCTACTTCCCTACGACGACGATTCTCCATTCAAATCCAATGCCTATCTTTCCAGGGAACCTCTATTAATTCAGAATGAGCGGTCGCAGGGGGCACCCCCCGTTTTAGTTCTCCGTAAACTCAGGATTCTGGCGACATCATTTTCTCCTGGTTGCAATAAATAGAGTTGCCCTCCAGATGCCATCAATGGATATCTCCCGAAACAGCTGATTTCCGACATGATGTTAGAATACCATCCGATTGTTCCTCACTCGTCACCCTATGGACACTGAAACCCTGCTGTTGTCGGGGCTGAATCCGGCACAATGCCGAGCGGTGCAGCATTTCTGCGGCCCTCTGTTGGTGGTCGCCGGGGCAGGTTCGGGCAAAACCCGGGCCTTGACCTACCGCCTTGCCTACCTGTTGGAGCACTATCGGGTTGACCCGGAGCACTTGCTGGCGGTGACGTTTACGAATAAGGCGGCCAAGGAAATTAAAACGCGGATTGAAGATTTACTGGTGCACCGTCTGGCCAAACAGCAGGGACATGAGTTTACCCAATTATCCGGCGCAGAACAAAACCAACTCCGTTCGCAAGTGTATCAGCAGGTCACCCGCCACCTGTGGATGGGTACGTTTCATAGTTTATGTAGCCGCTTATTGCGCTATGAAATTGAAAAATATCAGGATGAACAAGGCCGCCGGTGGACCAAAAATTTCACCATTTTAGATGAGGGGGACGCCCAAACCCTGATCAAAGAAATTATGCAAAACGATATGAATTTAGATGAAAAACGCTTCGAGCCTCGACAAGTGCGTTATACCATTAGCCGCATTAAAAATCAGGGTAAATCCCCCAGCCACTACGAACGCGAAGAGTCGAATTACCGGGGGCGAGTGATTGCGGAAGTCTATAGCCGCTATCAGCAGGAATTGGCCAAAAATAACAGTTTGGATTTCGATGATTTATTGCTGGTGCCCGTCCGTTTATTTCAACAAAATGAGCAAATTTTAGCCTACTGGCATCAAAAGTTCCGCCATATTGCCGTTGATGAATACCAAGATACCAATCACACCCAATATGAATTGATCCGGTTGCTGGCGACCAACGGTCATCATCCGCAGGATATGGCCTGGGAAAATCGCTCCATTTTTGTGGTGGGGGATGCGGATCAATCCATTTATCGTTTTCGCGGCGCCGACTTTACCATTTTGCTGAATTTCCAAAATGATTTTGGCGACCGTCTCCCCGATGCAGATACCCGCACGATGGTGAAATTAGAGCAGAATTATCGCTCAGTCGCCAATATCTTGGAAGCAGCCAATCACCTGATCCGCCACAACCAAGAACGCATTGATAAAGTCTTGCGCCCTAGCCACGGCTCTGGCGAAAAAATTATCACCTTTACCGCCAACGATGAACGGGACGAAGCTGATTATATCCTGCGCCAATTGCGCTATTTACGGCAACAAAATCCCCACTACTCTTGGCAGAGTTTTGCCATTTTATACCGCACAAATGCCCAATCCCGCGCCCTGGAAGAGGTGCTGGTGCGGGGGGATATTCCCTATCATGTGGTGGGGGGGCTACGTTTCTATGACCGCAAAGAAATTAAAGACGCTTTGGCCTATTTGCGCTTATTGGTCAACCCCACGGATAATATCAGTTTACTGCGGGTTATTAATACTCCCAAACGGGGCATTGGCAAGTCAACTCTGGAGCAAATTGCCCAGATGGCTGAGGCGGATGGGCGTTCCCTTTGGCAGGTGCTCGCCGGGACGGATGCCCTTACCCAACTGAAGGGTAAAACGGCGCAATCCATCCAAACCTTTGTGTCCTTAATCGAGCATTGGCAACGGCAATTGGATACGAAAACGGCTCCGGAAATCATCCAGGGGATTCTCACCGAATCGGGCTATCGGCGGGAGCTGGAATTGGCAGGAACGGATGAGGCCGCCGAGCGGTTACAGAATTTGCAGGAATTGGTGAATGCGGCCATTCAGTACGGTGAAGAAAATGACGACCCCTCACTGCTGGGTTTCCTCTCGAATGCCTCTTTGGCTTCCGATTTAGACCAACTCGAAGAAGGGCCGGATAAAATTACCCTGATGACCCTGCACGCCTCCAAAGGTTTGGAATTTCCGGTGGTGTTTTTAGTGGGTTTGGAGCAGGGTTTATTCCCCAATTTTCGCTCCCTCAATGACCCGGTGGCCTTGGAAGAGGAACGCCGCTTATGTTATGTGGGCATTACCCGCGCCAAGGAACGTCTGTTTCTCACCCATGCCACCTCCCGCCGGTTGTATGGCAATCGACGGGAACCGGCTATGGCTTCCATGTTTTTGCAGGAACTGCCGCCCCACGTGGTGCAGGTGGATCGGGGGCAAACCTGGGTCAATCCGACAAAAACGCCCCCAAACCCAGCCGGCGGCCAACGTTCGGCGGCTCGGCAGCGTTGGCAGGTCGGGGATCGCTGTTTCCACCGTAAGTTTGGCGTGGGGCAGATCACCCACATCTTCGGTAAGGAGCCGCGGGTGCACCTGGGGATTCGCTTCGAGAGCTATCCCACCCCCAAAATGATCGACCCCCGCCTGGTGGAATTGACCCCGCTCGAAGATTAAACGGCGGCGGCGACGGGGCTTTCTTTGCTGGTGAGGTATTGGTAGGTCGCCCGCATTTTCAAGCCCACCAACACCTGGAACAAGCCCGTACCGTTGTTGGAGCCGGGGTATTCCGGGTGCTTGCGAAGCAATTCGGTCATCTCCCCGTAGTATTGGGTGGAGGTATTGCTCAGGTGTTGCTCGATGTAGATCAGTTCTTCCAACTGGTCAAATTGCCCGTCCACTTCCAGCACAGAGACCTCGTGGCCGTAGTATTGGTCGGGGCCGTAGAACAACCGAATGCCGGGGTAGGAACAGGTGAGTTTGCGCCCGCAGGGAATCCAGGAAATGGTTGAGCCTTCATCAAAGAGATAGGCAGGGCTAAAGCCGGGGCGACCCTCTTTCTGAATCAACCGCACCCGCAAGACCTTCCGTTCCGTATCGTTGGGAATCAGTTGGGTGGGTAAAATCTGAATCACCACATCGGCATACTGTTTTTGCGGGTCAATGTAGGCCATGAAATCCGGACGGCGGGACTCAATCGAACGGATGACATCCTCGTAGGTATGCCCCCGCTCGGCCATATCCCGTTGGATTTTCCAGGCGATTTTCACCGCATCATCCAGGTCAAGATAAACCCCAAAATCCACCAGTTCCCGCACCCGCTCATCGTAAAACGGATGCAGCCCTTCAATCACCACGATCCGATTGGGATAGACGGTTTCCGGCGGGTCAATCATGCCGGTTTCGTGATTATAAATGGGCTTTTCAATGGGTTTACCCGCCTTTAAGGTTTTAATCTGTTCGTACATCAAATCAAAATTGTTGGCCTTGGGGTTGAGCGCCGTCACACCGGCCACCTTCCGTTGTTTGCGGTCGAGGCAGTGGTAATCATCCAGACAAATGACCGTCAAAAAGTCTGCTCCAAACAAATCGGTAAGACGGCGCAAAAAGGTGGACTTCCCACACCCGGAATCCCCTGCAACGCCAATGACCACAACCGGTTCTGAATTGCTGGACATAATTCTAATGAAAATTACTGTTGCGTTGATTCTAACAGAATGAGGAACCGCTCACAACATCAGCGCCATGCTAAGGTTATCGGCGGGGATCAAAGATTTCTCCCTTGCAACCCATTGGGGTTGCGGCGGCACGGCCAATCCTCCCCTTGCTCTTGGGGATAAGTCTGCTATAGTTTTGATCGTGTAGTTCTAGTTCTAGTTCTCTGTCCAACCCAATGCCTCATGCGTGGCGGCTGACCAGTCTCTGGTTTTTGGAAACCAAGCTGGAAAAACGGCGGGAATCCGACCCCGGCCTGTTTTGGCATGACCGCTGTGAGGCTCCTAGTCCCTGCTAACCCTTCCCGTGGAGGGTGCTCGGTTAGCGGTGAAATGAAGTGGTTCTTCCTTTAGGACTAGGAGGTGTAAAGATGGAGCGTCAAGAATTGTTACGGACGACGGTAGAAGCGATTGACATCAAGCGGTTTGACGTGGTGGATTTGGTGGAATCCATGGCGCAAACGGCCTTTCAAGCCCGCAATCTGGGGCGGGCGGCGCAAATCTACGACCAGATGATTCAAGACCGGGAGTGCAATATCATCTTGTGCTTGGCCGGTTCGCTGTTCAGTGCCGGTTTGAAAAAGGTGGTGCTGGATTTGGTCAACCACCAGATGGTGGATGTGATTGTGTCCACCGGCGCGAATATCGTGGATCAGGATTTCTTTGAAGCTCTGGGTTTTCGTCACTACGTGGGCGACCCGCTGGCGGATGATGAAGTCCTGCGTCAACACCAAATTGACCGGATTTACGACACCTACATTGATGAAAATGAACTGCGGGTGTGTGACCATGTGATTGCCGAAATTGCCGACAGTTTGCCGCCGCGCCCCTATTCATCGCGGGAGTTTATCCAGCACATGGGGGCGTATCTGGAGCGGTACGGCAAGGATGACCAATCGGTGGTACTGGCGGCCTACCGGCAACAGGTGCCCATTTTTGTTCCGGCGTTTAGCGACTGCTCGGCGGGGTTTGGGCTGGTCTATCACCAGTGGTACTCCCCGGATCGCCATGTGACGATTGACTCGGTGCGGGATTTCCGGGAGTTGACCCAGTGCAAGTTGGCGAGTCCCTACACCGGTCTGGTGATGATCGGCGGCGGCGTACCCAAAAACTTTGCCCAGGATACGGTAGTGGCGGCGGAATTGCTGGGGTTTGAAGCCACCATGCACCGCTATGCCATTCAAATTACCGTCGCGGATGAGCGGGATGGCGCCCTCTCCGGCTCCACCCTGCGGGAAGCCCACTCCTGGGGCAAGGTGAATATGGCCACGGAACAGATGGTGTTTGCGGAAGCCACCCTGGCGCTACCCCTGCTGGCGGGCTATGTCTATGGCAAGGGCAATTGGCGCAGTCGCCAGCCCCGCAGGCTCGCCCAGTTGTTCCAACGGCAGTTGGCAGTGGTTTAATTGCCATCCGTGCACCCGGCGGGGCAACTTTCGGGCTGCCCCACCGGCGCTCAGGACTGGCTGAGGGTTGCTCACGCACTCTAGGCCGACTGGGAACGCGCCGTCGGGTGCAACAGAATCGCATCGCTGGAGCGTTTTTCCACCATCTCTCGGGTGATATAGCAACGGGTGACATCTTGGCGGGACGGCAATTCGTACATCACCTCCAGCATCAATTCTTCGATAATGCTGCGTAAGGCTCTGGCACCGGTTCGGCGGCGGTAGGCTTCCCGGGCAATCGCCTGTAGGGCTTCCGGCTCAAACTCCAGTTCGATATTGTCCATCCGCATCAGTTTCTGGTATTGCTTGACAATGGCATTACGGGGCTGGGTCAAGATGGCAGCCAGAGCCTCTTCATCCAGGGGGTCAAGCACCGCTAGGATGGGAATCCGTCCGGTAAATTCCGGGATCATACCAAATTTCACCAGGTCGTCCGGCTCCACTTGCCGCAGGGTGGAGGCGGTACGCTGCTCTTTGATGGGCAGGGGCGTTGCCGGTTCTTCCGGGAGTAAAAAGCCCATGGATTTTTTGCCTACCCGCTGTTCCACCACTCGTTCTAAACCCACAAAAGCCCCACCGCAAATAAATAGGATATTGCTGGTATTGATCTGGATGCACTCCTGGTAAGGGTGTTTGCGTCCCCCTTGCGGCGGCACATTGGCAATGGTGCCTTCCAGGATTTTCAATAAAGCCTGTTGCACCCCTTCCCCGGAGACATCCCGGGTGATGGAGGGATTCTCACTCTTGCGGGCAATTTTATCAATTTCATCAATGTACACAATTCCCTGTTGCGCCCGCTCCACGTCCATATCCGCCACCTGCAACAGCCGCAGCAGGATATTTTCCACATCTTCCCCCACGTAGCCCGCTTCCGTCAGCGTCGTGGCATCGGCCACGGCAAAGGGCACGTCTAATAATTTCGCCAGGGTTTGCGCCAGCAGGGTTTTGCCACAACCGGTAGGCCCGATTAACAAAACGTTGGACTTTTGTAATTCCACCCCGTCGTCACTGCCCTGGGTTTCGGCGCGCAGGCGTTTGTAATGGTTATAGACCGCGACCGATAAAACCTTTTTGGCTTCCTGTTGACCGACCACGTGCTGATCCAGGTATTGTTTGATTTCCTGGGGACGGGGGAGGGGTTCGGTGCTGATAGTGGCGGGCGGGCGCGGCGGGACGGGTTTTCTTTTCGGGCTAGGGGGCATCGCCCGGGCTTCCGCCAACTCCTCTTCTAATATCTCGTTACACAGCTCGACGCACTCATCACAGATATAGACTCCCGGCCCGGCAATCAGTTTGCGTACCTGCTCCTGGGACTTGCCACAGAAAGAACACTTGAGATGAGCATCGTAGCGGGACATAGACCCTCCCCAAAAGGATAAATGCACTTAAACAGCGGCGGGATAGAGAGTATCACGGGTTAACACCTGGTCGATCAGGCCGTAGTCCCGCGCTTCCTCGGCGGACATAAAGAAATCCCGATCCGTATCCGCTTCAATCCGTTCAAAGGGTTGGCGGGTGTGATGGGCGAGCAGTTCGTTCAACCGACGTTTGTGGTACAGGATTTCCCGTGCCTGAATTTCGATGTCAATCGCCTGTCCCTGGGCACCCCCCAAAGGCTGGTGGATCATAATCCGGGAACTGGGCATGGAGAAGCGTTTACCGGGAGCACCGGCAGCAAGCAAAAAGGCTCCCATACTGGCGGCCAAACCAAAACAAATCGTGGATACATCCGCCCGCACTTGTTGCATCGTATCATAAATGGCCATGCCCGCCGTAACCGACCCGCCGGGCGAATTGATAAATAACTTAATATCACGGGTGGGGTCTTGGGCATCGAGGTAGAGCAAACTGGCTACCAACTGATTGGCAACCGCGTCGTTGACCTGGCTGCCCAGCACGAGAATGCGAGCTTGCAACAGCCGTTCTTGAACATTGAAACCGGTTTCGGGGCGGGGTGGAGCCTCCTGAATCATCTCCCCCGTGAGGCTGCAAATCAAGGGAATGGTTGCCGTACTGGTGATCATGATGGTGCTACCTACCTTTGGAACCCGCCAATTGGATGATTAGAGTTATTCCCCATTATGCCTCAAGCCTCGGCATCCGCAGGAGTGGCTGTCGGCGCAGTTTCGCTGAGATCGGCCTCAGCTTCAGGCTCATTCTGGGCGGCGGCCGGCTCTGGCTGCGGGGGGATCAAGGTGATCTCGGCGTGTGCTTGCAGCCATTCCACCGCCAGCTTGAGCCGCAGGGACTCTCGGACGACCTCCTCTAATTCCGCCTCGCTCAAGGAGCGACCCATTTCGGTGCGGCGGGCGGCGGTCATGGCTTCAGCAACGGCTGCAGCATCGGGCGCAAGCTGTTCCCGTTCGGCGACGGCTTTCAGAGCTAAGATGCGCTTCACTTGCCGCTGCGCCACCGGCAGTAACTCCTTGCCGATTTCCTGCACCCGCTCTTGGGTTAACCACCGGTCTAATTCTTTGGCATCAATGCCCCGCCGGGCAAAATTATGCAAAACCTCATTAAATAACTCGGTTAAATGCCGTTCCACCAAGGTGTGGGGCAGTTCCGTCGTGGTGATTGCCAGCAACGCATCGGTAAGCGCTTCTTCAATGCTGGTTTGGGTGCGCTCCTGCGCCTGGGCTTGCCCCCGTTCGGTCAAAAAGGTGCGTAATTCTGCCATGGTTTGGCAATCGCTGACCGCCTGGGCAAACAGGTCGTCCAGGGGCGGTAATTCCCGCTCCTTCAGTTCCTTGAGGGTCAATTCCAAAATAAAGGTTTGGTTGGCCAGCTCCTCTTGCCAAGATTCGGCATCCGTGACCAGGGTTACGGTTTTGGTCTCCCCCACCTGCATCCCCACCAACGCCTCCACCACTTCGGGATAACATTCCCCCATATCCACGTCCACTTCGACTTGCATATCCCGCCCGTGGAAAGCCGCTACGGCTTCGCCGCGCCCGGCCTCGGTTTGCCGATAACCGTCTAGGTCAATAATGGCAATGTCGCCCTTTTGGACGGGGCGCTCCACCGGCACCAGGGTAGCCCGCTGGAACTGATGGGCATGCAGTGTGTTTTCGACGGAGTTAGGGTCGAATTCGTACTGGGTGGCGCGAATCTGCAAATGCCGGTAGTCATCTCCTAGAGTCACTTCCGGCCACACATCGATCGCCATCTCAAACACAAAGGGCTGGTTGGGCTGAAAATTCTGGACGAGGGTTTCCAGTTCATCCCGGAGCTTTGGCTCGCCGATGGTGGCCACCTCAACCTGCTGGAGCGCTTGAGGCATGGCGGTTTCTAACAGTTCTTCCACCACCGAAGCCCGAATTGACACCTCGCCAACGTACTGCCGCAGGATATGGGGGGGGACTTTGCCTTGGCGAAACCCCGGCAAACGGACACTTTTCAAGAATTTCTTAAATACCTGTTCATGCCGTTTGGCGACATCTGCGGCGGGGATTTCCACCCGCAACCCCAGTTGACTTTTCGGTAAGGGTTCCTGCGTAATTTTCATGCAAGTGACTTAGTTGTGCATATAGTATCTTAGCGTTATTGTCTGCAGACGAAAGTATGGCGACCTATCGGGTGGGCATCCTGGGGGCAACCGGGGCGGTGGGCACGGAAATGTTGCAACTGCTGCAGCAACGGCAGTTTCCGGTGGGGGAGTTGCGCCTGTTGGCTTCGCCCCGTTCGGCGGGACAATCCTTAAATTTTCAAGGTGAATCGGTGCCCGTGCGTCCCGTCAGTCGGGAGGAATTCCGGCATTTAGATTTAGTCCTGGCTTCCGCCGGTGCCGGTGTCTCCCGCGCCTGGGCACCGGTGGCCGTCCAACAGGGAGCCGTGGTGATTGACAATTCCAGTGCCTTTCGCCTGGAGCCCAATGTACCCCTCGTGGTGCCGGAAGTGAATCCCCAAACCTTACAACACCATCAGGGCATCATTGCCAACCCCAACTGTACAACGATTTTACTTTGTCTGGTCATTTATCCCTTACAGAAAATTCAACCGCTGCAACGGGTGGTGGTGGCCACCTATCAATCGGCGAGCGGGGCGGGGGCACGGGCGATGCAGGAATTGAAGCAGCAAACCCAACAGATGTTAAACCATGAACCGGTCACGACGGAGATATTCCCCTACCCCTTGGCGTTTAATCTGTTTCTCCACAACAGTCCCTGTAATGACCTGGGTTACTGCCAAGAGGAAATGAAAATGATCCAAGAGAGCCGCAAAATTATGGGTTTGCCGGATTTGCGCTTAACGGCGACTTGTGTGCGGGTGCCGGTCTTGCGGGCGCATGCGGAAGCGGTCAATTTAGAATTTACGCAACCGTTCCCGGCGGCGCAAGCCAGGGAGGTGTTAGCCCAGAGTCCGGGGGTCGCCTTGGTCGAAGATTGGTCAAAGAATTACTTCCCGATGCCGATGGATGCTTCCGGTCAAGATGCGGTTTTGGTCGGGCGGATTCGTCAGGATTTGTCCCATCCTTGTGGGTTGGATTTGTGGTTGTGTGGGGATCAAATTCGCAAAGGGGCGGCTCTGAATGCGGTGCAAATTGCCGAGTATTTAATGCAAAAAAATTGGCTGTAGCCACCTCAAAGACGGCTAGATGCCCGCCTCCATCGCGGTCGTCCCCGTCTCTGTCCAATTTTTGAGCGCCAGAGTTCAACTATGACCGTCGGATAAGCTGTTAATGCGTTCTTTGCGGCGTTGAACCGCTCGATAAATGCGTTCGGCAACCCCCGGCAAATGTTGTTCAAACTCCAGTAAAAAGCGTTCATCGGCAGCTTCATCACCGGGGTCATGCCCGGTCTCCAAGGTTCTTTGCAAACGTGGAAACGCTTTTTCATCGACAATTTTGACCAGGGCATCTAAACAGCGTAAAAATTGCCGTTCCGTGAGGGATGAATCTTCCAAAGGAAACTCAATAATCGCCCGCACCTCCCCATCGCTCGGGTCGTACTCCCACTGCAACATTTTGGTTTCCCAGGAAATGGTCAACAGGGTTTGCAGGGCGGCTGCCAGGTGCGGATGGTCTTTCAACCCCTGGATGACCTGGGGAGCATAGATTTTGAAAAACTCCCCTTCCTCCTCCAGAGCAATGACGATCAACAGATGATCCAGATGGTTGCCTTGGACACCCGTGACGACCCGACCTTCCTCAGCTCTGACCTTGTACACCCAACCCATCCGATCCAGATAGCCGGTGATCTGAGTTAAAGTGGCCGCCATGGTTCTCCTCGCTAACTCCCCCCCTTATCTTAACGTGATGGGACGGCCAAACATTGCTCAATCGCGGCCCGGTATTCACTCTTGGGTTTGACCCCCCGCCATTCCCGCAGCCGTTCCTTGCGCTGGAAGAGCTGTACGGTGGGGGTGCCGGTCACGCCCGCCGCCTGGGCAATCTCCGGGTCTTGCTCAATATCAATCAAGATGAAGTACATTTGCCCGGTAAATTCCGCCACCATTTTTTCCAAAATGGGCTTCAGGGAACGGCAGGGGCCACAGCCGGGGGCTTTGTACATCACCAATAGGGGTTTGTCGGTTTCGTGGTAGAGCTTTCTCAGGGCGTAGCTGCCGGTCTGGATGGTCGCCTCCGGGTCAAAGGCCGGATCCGCTGGGGGTGCCGGTGGAGTCGCCGAAGTGGTTGGAGGCGTCTGCGGCGTCGCCGTCGGGGTCAATTCCTGGGTTAAGTCATGCTCCGCCAACCACCGCTCCGCCAGTAGTGCCGCCATACAACCGGTTCCCGCCGCGGTAATCGCCTGCCGGTACTCGTGGTCTTGCACATCCCCGGCGGCAAACACCCCCGGGACGCTGGTGGCCACCGAACCCGGGCGGGTGACAATATAACCGGCGGCATCGAGTTCCAACTGCCCCTGGAATAAATCCGTATTGGGGGTGTGCCCGATGGCGTAAAACAACCCCCCCACCGGCAAATCCCATTCCTCTTGGGTTTGATTATGCTTCACCCGCACCCCGGCGAGTTTGCCATTGCCGTACGCATCCACCGCTTCCGTATGCCAATGCACCGTAATTTTGGGATGGCGTAACACCCGTTCCTGCATGGTTTTACTGGCGCGCATCCGCTCCGAACGCACCAGCAGATGGACACGGGAACCGTACTTGGTCAGGTAAATGGCTTCCTCACAGGCGGTATCCCCACCGCCGATCACGGCCAGCTCCACCCCCTGAAACAAGGGGGAAGCCCCGTCACAAATGGCACAGGCCGATATCCCCAAATTCCAGAATTTGGCTTCCGAAGGCAAATGCAACCGTTTCGCCGTCGCTCCGGTCGCAATAATGACCGTATGCGCCCGCACCTCGCGCTCGGTTGACCGGAGCACAAAAGGCCGCTGCTGCAAATCCACAGCAATCACATCCTCCGGGAACAATTCTGCCCCCCACCGCACCGCCTGCTTTTGCATCCGTTCCATCAATTCCGGGCCGGTGAGTCCTTCGGGAAAACCGGGGAAATTTTCCACCTCCGTCGTCGTCATTAACTGCCCCCCGGCCGGCCCGCCCCGTTGCCAGCCGGTAAAGACCACCGGCTTCAAGTTGGCTCGCCCCGCATAAATCGCCGCCGTATAACCCGCCGGCCCAGAACCAATGATCACCACGTTTTCCACAACAGGGGTACTCATGTTAATTCAAACTCATAACGACTATGAGTAACAGTGTAAAGGAAGGAATGGAGCAGTGGCAAGCAGCATTTCCCTATCGGCGGGGGTGCATAATTCCCAGCCGACGGCGCTCCAAATGCCCGAAGAAGCGGCACAGGTCGGTCAAGCCTCGACCTTGGGGGCAACTTGGGGACGGATCAAATAACCGCACTGGTGCTGACCGTTAACAATCCAATGGGTGCGCTCCACCGTGCAATCGGGTAAAGCCGTGGCAAACAATTCCAGTTCGTGGTCACACACCCGGGGGAACGTCTCGGCGACGGCGGCAATCGCGCAGGTGTGTTCCGTCACCACAAACCCCTGGGGAGTGGGTTGAAACTCGGCCATGTAACCCTCCGCCCGGCGCAACTGTACCAAGCGTTGAATCCGGGTCGCCAAATCCCCCTGCGCCAGCGCCTCCCGGTAGGCCAACGCCTTAGCTTGCCATTGTTGCGCCAAAATCTGGCCTAATTGCTCCTGTCCCAAAGTTTGATGCAGGGTGGCCAGCAAATCGACCACAAACTCCCCATAGCGGTTGGGAAACTGTGCCCGCCCCTTGCGGCTGAGCGTGTAATAATGCTGAGGCCGCCCCATGGTTCCCCCCTGGGCAACGTGCTGAATCAGCTCTTCCTGCTCCAAATCCTTCAAATGCCGCCGAATCGCCTGGGGTGTCACCTGCAAAGTTTTCGCCAAATCTTGAGCCGTCGCTTGCCCCCGCCGCAACAACTGAGTTAGTATGTCCTGCTTAGTCGATGCTTGCTCAACCGACGCCATAGATACACCCCTGGTGGAAGTGGGTGGCAAAACTAATTTTATTCTAAGGCAACTTTGACAATGCGCAAGTTGCTAAACTGTCTTATAATCAAAACTAAAGCAACATTCGCGTTGCAAAAACCCTGAGTTGAAGAGAGCTTATGGTATCTACGCCCGTCCCGACCAAGGAATCCGCCCTGGATCAACTGGTCAGTCGTCCTTATGCCTATGGATTTGTCACCCCGATTGAAGCGGATGTGATTCCCCCGGGGCTGAATGAAGACGTGATCCGGTTGATTTCTGCCAAAAAGCGGGAGCCGGAGTTCATGTTGGAGTTTCGTTTGCGGGCGTATCGCCATTGGTTGACCATGCCCGTTCCCGTTTGGGCACAGGTGAGCTATCCTCCGATTGACTACCAAAAGATCATTTACTATTCGGCTCCCAAGGCCAAAAAGAAATTGGACAGTTTGGATGAAGTGGACCCCGAACTGTTGGCAACCTTTGAAAAGTTAGGCATCCCCCTTTCGGAGCAAAAACGCCTGACCAATGTGGCGGTTGATGCCATTTTCGATAGCGTTTCGGTGGCGACGACCTTCAAGAAAGACCTGGCGAAACTGGGGATTATTTTCTGCTCCATGTCGGAAGCCTTACAAGAGCACCCGGAATTGGTGAAACAATATCTGGGTTCGGTGGTGCCGATTGGGGACAATTACTATGCCGCCTTAAACTCGGCGGTCTTTAGTGACGGGTCGTTTGTCTATATTCCCAAGGGGGTGCGTTGTCCCTTAGAACTATCCACCTATTTTCGTATCAACAATGGTGAATCCGGGCAGTTTGAACGCACCTTAATTATTGCCGACCGGGATAGTTACGTGAGTTATTTGGAAGGTTGTACCGCCCCCATGTACGATACCAACCAACTGCACGCCGCCGTTGTCGAATTGGTGGCTTTGGATAACGCCGAGATCAAATACTCGACCGTGCAAAATTGGTACGCCGGGGACAAAGATGGCAAGGGCGGCATTTACAACTTTGTCACCAAGCGGGGCTTGTGTCAGGGGCATCACTCGAAAATTTCCTGGACGCAGGTCGAAACCGGGTCGGCGATTACTTGGAAATACCCCAGTTGCGTCCTGGCCGGGGATCATTCCGTCGGGGAATTTTACTCGGTGGCTTTGACCAATCATCACCAGCAGGCGGACACCGGCAGCAAAATGATCCATGCGGGTCGGCATACCCGTTCCCGGATTGTTTCCAAAGGGATTTCGGCGGGGCATTCCCAGAACACCTATCGGGGCTTGGTGCGGGTGAATCCGAAAGCTGACGATGCCCGCAACTACACACAATGCGATTCTTTGCTGATCGGTCATCATTCCCAGGCGAATACGCTGCCGGTGATTCAGGTGCAAAACCCCACTGCCCGCGTGGAACACGAAGCCTCCACCTCCAAAATTGGTGAAGAACAGTTGTTCTATTGCCAACAACGGGGTTTAGGAACGGAAGCAGCGGTGGCAATGATGATCAGCGGCTTCTGCCGGGATGTGTTTAATCAATTACCGATGGAATTTGCCGTCGAAGCCGACCGTTTGTTGAGTCTCAAACTCGAAGGCACGGTGGGCTAAGCGGTCACCCTCTCCGGCAAAGCCAGGCGCGCATATCCCCGCAGTCTATTCCGGGCGCCTCTATTGATTGGCAGCGCGAGAACCGGAGCTTGCTGGCCTACCGAGTTGATGGAAAACCAGAGACGGGGGCTGCCCCCCGGCGACCCCCTAGCGGTTCCCTTGCGTGGCTGCTGGAAATTGTCCCTGGGATTTTTTTTTCTGGCCTTCTTGTGCCGCTTTGGCACCGGCGCGCTCCTCAGCAGCAAAACTGATATAGCCATGTGACTTGATTTGAGCAATGCCGCCGGGCATCCTACGAATGGACGCGAAGCATCATTCGCTAGTTAGCGGCGGATGTGATATAGTTTTTCCAGTCAAGTATGGCACTATTGCCCGCCAGAAAAGACTTCTGGGGAACCGGGCAGATACAAGACCTGCTTGGCAAGGTACAACTGAACCTGTAA